>JAGREI010000252.1 GCA_020446625.1 Erythrobacter sp. | reverse complement strand
CCCGCGATATCGAAGGCGGTGCCGTGATCGGGCGACGTGCGCACAATCGGCAGGCCGAGGGTGACGTTGACGCCCTGATCAAAGTCGAGCGTCTTCAACGGCACCAGCGCCTGATCGTGGTACATGGCCACGGCCACGTCATAGCTGGAGCGCTTGTGCGGGGCGAACAGGGTATCGGCGGGATGCGGGCCGCTGGCGTCAGTGCCTTCGGCGCGCAGGGTGGCGATGGCAGGGGCGATTGTGTCGATTTCCTCCCGCCCCATGTGGCCGTCCTCTCCGGCATGGGGGTTGAGGCCCGCCACGGCAATGCGCGGCCGGGCAATTCCGTAGTCCTGCCGCAAGGCGCGATCGACGATCCGGCAGCGCGCCACGATCAGGTCGTGCGTGATCCGCCCCGGCACTTCTGCCAGCGCGCAATGGACGGTCAGCGGCACGGTGCGCAGCGAAGGTCCGGCCAGCATCATCACCGCGTCGGTGCGCGCCACGCCGCAGGCATCAGCGCAGAATTCGGTCTGCCCCACGAAGTCGGGCGCAAGCGCCACGATACCGGACTTTGCCACCGGCCCGGTCACCAGCCCGCTGCATTCGCCGCTGCGCACCATGGCTACCGCGCGCACCAAGGCATCGAGCGCGGCCCCGGCGCTGGCGCGATCAGGCTGGCCGGGCAGGCATCCCGCCGGAACATCTCCCACCACCACGAAGGGCGGCAGGCGCAGTTCCTCGCGCCGGGCGGCGATGGCGGCGATCAATTCGGGACCGATCCCCGCCGGATCGCCCAGCGATACGGCGAGGGGCGCGGTCAGGGGTTTGGGCACGGGATCAGTTGTACTCGATCACGGCGTCGCGGCGCAGGTCGCGCAGGAAACGCTGGGCGCGGCGCTGCACGCGTTCGTCTTCCAGCACCTGTTGCAGTTCTTCCACCGTGGGGATGGTCTGGTCCTGGGGGTCATCGCGACCGCACAGCATCAGCACGCGGATGCCCGTCTGCATGTCGCCAAACGGCGGCGTGGTCTGGCCCACGTTCATTTGCAGCAGTACGTTCTGCAAGGCTTCGGGCAGCTGTCGAACCTGGATCTGGTCGTTGTCCACCGTGGTTGCGCCCACGGCGGCGGCGCGCAGGTCGGCATCGCCGCAGCCCTGCATCGCCTCCACCGCTTCGAGGAAGGCGCCGCCGCGCTGTTCGGCCTCTGCCTGGCTGATGCCGGCGGGGAAATCGTAGCTGATCTGCTTCAGGCTGAGCACGGCGTCGCGCGGGTCGGCCTGGCCGATCTGCCGCTGGTCGATCATCAGCAGGATGGAAAAGCCGCCGGGAATCTCGATCGGCCCCACCAACTGGCCGGGCGCCATGTTGCGCGCGGCAGCTTCCAGCGTATCGTTCTGCAACTGCTCCAGCCGGATCCAGCCCAGGTCACCACCCACGATGGCGGTGGATGCTTCCGAAAATTGCCGGGCATAGGCGACGAAGCTGCCGCCCTGGCGCAGCTGTTCGATGATCTGGTTGGCGTTGGCCAGCACCTGTTCGCGGTTGGCGGGGGTTGCCGAGAGGTAGATCTCGCCCAGCCGGTATTCGGTGGAGCCCTGCGATTCGACGATGCGCGTGCGCAGTTCGCTCGCCTCTTCGGTCGATACGTTGATGAAGGGGGTGACGTTGCGGCGCAGCAGCCGGTCCCACGCCAGTTCGCCCTGGATCTGCCGCTTGATCGAACGCGCGGAGGAGCCGATCGAGGTGAGGTAGGCATCCAGCTGCGCGGGCGACATCCCGCGCGCTTCGCGGGCAAAGCGTTCGTAGGAAGAATCGACCTCGTCCTGCGTCACCGGCATTTCCTGCGCGGCGGCTTCCTGCACCTGCAGCGTCTCGTCGATCAGGTTGCGCAGTACCTGCAACCGCAGGCGCTGGATTTCCTCGGGCGGAATATCCGCGTTCTGCGCAGACAGGATCAGCGCCACGCGATGATCCACGTCGGTGCCGGTGATGATGCTGCCGTTCACGCGCGCGGTGGCGCGGCGGATGTTGGGATCGCCCGGTTGCACGATGAAGGTCACGTCGTCGGGCAGGTTGAAGGCATCGGAGCCCGTCACCTCGATGCCCTGGGCCTGCGCCGTTCCGGCTGCGCCAGCGGCAAGCAGGCTTGCGCCCAGCGCGAAGGAAGAAGTCCTGATCAGTCGGGTTGCAAAGGAGATCACTTGGTTACCTTGCCTTGTTTGCAGCGCCGGCCAGGGCGCCCGGAATCCAGGCTGCCGATGCCAAAGCACGGCTGAACCACGGATGAGCCGCATCCCCCTAGCCAAATGTCCGGGCGCTGCCAATCCATCCTGCCAATCGGCGGTGGGCAGTCGTCAGTTGAAGCCCAGATTGCGCAGCGAGAAGTAGATCCGGAAGCTGCTGCCGTTCTGCGCGTCGGCCAGCTGGATGTAGTCGCGCCGCCAGGTGAAGCCGAATTCCAGGCAGTCGTCGGAATAGGCAATGCCCAGCCGCGTGCGCAGCGGCTCGAACCCGTCCGACACCTGCGTGGGGTCTTCCGCGCGGTCGGTCAGGTTGACCACCGCCGAACCGAAGACAGACCAGTGATCGGCAAAGGCCACGCGCCCGGCCACGCGCAGTTCCTCGCGGTCCTGCAAGTCTTCCAGGGTGAAGTCGATGTCGCGGTTCAGCCGCAGGTAGCCTGCTTCCAGGTAGGTGCGATCCGAACCGATGGTGGCGTCGATCTCGTTGCGCCGCACCGCCAGGTTATCCTTGTCGAGCCGGAAGCGGTGGGTGAACTTGAGGAAATCGCGATAGCGCACCTCGGTCCGCCCCACGAAATCGCTGAACTGTTCGTTCAGGCCGGTGCCGTCGGGGAACAGCGCGGGCTCGTCGGTCAGGCGATAGGACTGGCCGATCGTGGTGTGCAGGCGCCAGCCGGGGAAGTTGGCCTGCCAGTCGACCCCGTAGGTCATGCGCACGCCGTCCTCCACCCGGTCGTAACCGGGGAAGCGGTTCAGCGCGAAAAGGTTCGAATCCTCCAGGTCGATGGCGCGTGCGTCCTCGTTGGGGATGTTGAGGTTGCGGATCGAGGGAGAGGCGACCAGCTGCACGCGCGGGGTGAGGATCTGCGTGCCGCCCATGAAGGCGCCAATCAAGGGCCACTTCACGTCGATCGCGGCGGTTGCCACGCCGCGCGCTTCCCACCCTTCGGTGCCGCGATAGGCCACCACGCTGGTGAGCGCGGTTTCGTCGGTATGGTAGACATCGCCGCGCACCAGCCCGGTAAGGGTGACTTCCTGCCCCCAGGCGGTGATTCGCCGCAGGTCCCATTGCGCGCGGGCGAAGGCGCGCTGGGTGTCCTGCCCGTCACGCCGGGTGATGGCCAGGGTATTGGCCTGCAATTCCACCGTGCCGCCCGCCACCGGGTCTTGCAGGCGATAGCGCGCATCCACCAGCGGCAAGGCCAGCGGCACCTGTCCCTGCGGGGTGTTGACCAGCAGCGCCTGGGTGGCCCAGCCGGCGATGGAGACGAACGAATTGTCATCCACCCGCTGCAATTCCACCATCGACCGCAGCCGGTCCTCGCGGCTGATGTCGTAGCGGCGCAGGAAGGTGCGGTCGCTCGCCACGCGGATCGAGCCCTGCGCGGTCCAGTGCTCGCCCATCTGGAACCGGCCATTGCCCGCGAAATAGCCGCGGAAATCGCGCTGGCTGTCGGGCGTGGTGTCGTTGAGGGCGATGCGGCTGCTGAAGGTGCCGTATCCGGTCAGCTGGAAGGCTCCGCGCCCGGTCAGCTCGCGATAATGCGCCGAGAGCATCGGCAGCGCCTCGGTGAACACGGTGCCGGTCACGGTCAGGTCGCGGCGCGGGGCGAGGCGGAAGTAATAGCTATCGCTGATCTCGATGCCGTTGGACGCGGTCAGGCCCACGTCGGGCACGAAGAAACCGCTTTCGGCAGCGCCATCGGCGCGCACGGTGAGGCCGGGCAGGGGCAGCACGCGGGCGCCGAACAGTTCGAGATAGGCGTTGCGGAAACGGATGCGCGCGGTGTCGTTGTCGTAATAGACGCGCTCTGCCGTCACCCGCCAGCTGGGGCTCTTGTCGCAGCCCGTGCTATCCACCACCGCGCAGGAGGAATAGACGGCATTGGTCAGTTCGATATCGCCGTTGGCCTGGCGCGTGGCCTCCAGCGCCGCCATGCGTCCGCCCTGGCGGAAGGCGAGCAGCAGGTTGCTCATCGCGCCCGCTTCCAGCTGATCGGTCAGCACCACCCGGTCGGTGAACAGCTGGTGGCCGTTTTCGTCCACCAGTCGCACCGCGCCGGTGGCGACGATCTCGCCGCTCATGCGATTCCAGGTGACGGCGTCGGCGCGCAGCGACTGGTCGCCCGAACGCAGGATCACGTTGCCTGCGGCAGTTACGGTGTCGGTGTTCTGGTCATACCGCAGCTCGTTCGCCTCGAAGGCGATTTCGCGCGGGGCCTCAATGGCTTCCAGCTGCCCCACCGCGCCATCCTGCGCCAGGGCCAGTTGCGGACAGGCAAGCAGCGCCAGGGCCGCCACGCTGGCGGCGGGCAAGCGATGGGACAGGGCTTGCAACGCATGGGGCAGGCGGGGGAGCATGGCTTGCCTATTGCACCGCGCGCCCGTAATCGCAACGCCAGCTTTTGTCAGGGGTGACGATCCGCCCCGCAGTTCAGATCAATCTTCCGGAGCCCCCATGGACATTACCTTTGCCGCCACCCTTCCCGCCGATGCACCGCGCCTGGTCGCGCGGCTGGTGGAACAGGACAAGCTGCCCGCCGACTTGCCCGCCGCCGCCAGCGAAGGCGCTGCCGCCGCCCGCTTCACCGGCAAGGCCGGGCAGCTGTTCGAGAGTTTCCACGCCGACGGTGGCAAGCTGTTGCGGCTGGCACTGGTGGGCCTGGGCAAGGGCGGCGACAAGAACCGACAGGCCTCGCTCGAAAAGGCCGGTGCCGCGCTGAGCGCGCGCTTCCTGGTCAGCGGCGAGAGCGCGCTGGTGCTGGACGTGACGGGCAGCGGGCTGAAGGCGGCGGAAGTCGCCTCGGTCCTGCTGGGCGCACGCCTGCGCGCCTGGCGCTGGGATGCCTATCGCACCAAGCTGCGCGAGGAGCAGAAGCCGACGCTGACGGCGATCACCGTGGTCGGCGCGCCCAGCGGCGCCGAGGCTGCGTGGCAGGATGCCGCCGCCGTGGCGACCGGCGTCGAATTCACCCGCGAACTGGTGGCAGAGCCCGCCAACGTGATCTACCCGCAGACCTTCGTCGAACGCTGCCAGGCCCGCTTCGAAGGCACCGGGGCGGAAGTCCAGGTGCTCGACGAGGACGAGATGCGCACGCTCGGCATGGGCTCGCTGCTGGGCGTGGGGCAGGGCTCTGCCCGTGACAGCAAGCTGCTGGTGATCAAGTGGATGGGCGGCAACGCGGGCGAAGCCCCGCTCGCTTTCGTCGGCAAGGGCGTCACCTTCG
>JAGREI010000251.1 GCA_020446625.1 Erythrobacter sp. | reverse complement strand
TGGCCTATGCGATCATCCTGCCGGCAACGTACCCGCTGGCGATCGCCATGCTGCTTGGGCTGGTCTTCCGCGGCGTGGCTTTCGAATTTCGCTGGCGCGATCCTGCGCACCGGGCGTTCTGGGACATGGCCTTTTCCGGCGGCTCGTTGGTCGCGGCGATGGCGCAGGGGATGATCCTCGACGCGATCCTCCAGGGGATCGACGTGGTCGACCGGGCCTATGCCGGCAGCTGGTGGGACTGGCTGACGCCTTACACCTTGCTGACCGGCTTGGGCGTGGTCGCGGGCTATGCCCTGCTGGGCGCGACCTGGCTGGTGTGGAAGCTGGACGGCCCGGCGCAGGACCATGCCCGCAAGCTGGCCTTGCGCGCTGCGGTGGTGACACTGCTGCTGCTGGGCGCGGTCAGCCTCTATACCCCCTTCCTCGACGCGCGCTATTTCGCCCGCTGGTTCGAAATGCCCAGCCTGCTGTTCGCCAGCCAGGTGCCGTTGCTCACCGCGATCCTGGCCTATTTCCTGTTTCGCGGGCTGGTGAAGCGGCAGCAGGCGGTGCCGTTCATGATGAGCCTGGGCATTTTCCTGCTCGGCATGATCGGGCTGGGCGTGTCGATGTGGCCCTATGTTGTGCCTGACCAGGTCACCATCTGGCAGGCGGCCGCGCCGCATCGCAGCCAGGTGTTCATGCTGGTGGGCGTGGCGCTGACCATGCCGCTGATCATCGGCTACACCGGCTGGGCCTACTGGGTATTCCGCGGCAAGGTAGGCGAGGAGGGCTATCATTGATGCGCACAAGCAGCAGAGCAGTAGCGCCGCAGGAAAACGGCGCTGACGAGAAGCCGCTGTGGCAGCGCCTGGCGTGGATGGCGGCGATCTGGCTGACCAGCGTCGCCACGCTGGGAATCGTCGGCCTGCTGCTGCGGCTGTGGCTGGCACCCTAGTCGGCCCTTCCAAAGCCCGCGGCAAACTCCTACCTCCCTCTCGATGACATCTGAGAGGAATACTGCGTGACGAGTGCTGCCGACGATGGCGACAAGACCCTGAGCGATCACCGTTTCTACCACGCCGATGCCGAGGCTGACTTTGCCGAGGTGGGCGGAGCCGATACCCCGCAAACCCGCCACCCGGCCTACCGCCTGGCCTTCCGCGACCAGGATTTCCTGCTGCGCGAGGAACTGCGCCCGGTGCGTTTCCAGCTTGAACTGCTCAAGCCCGAAATGCTGCTGGACGAGGCGCGCGTCGGCTCGACCCTGGTGATGTACGGTTCCGCCCGCATCCCCACGCCCGAGGCGGCCGAAACGATGCTGCGCGGCGTCGGCGCGCTCGACGACGAGGCGCGCACCGTGGTGGAGAAGCTTGCCGGCAAGGCCAAGTACTATGCCGAAGCATACAATCTGGCGCGCATGGTGAGCGAGAAGGGCATCGTCGAGGACGGGATGCGCCAGTTCGTGATCACTTCGGGCGGCGGCCCGTCGATCATGGAAGCCGCCAACCGCGGCGCCAGCGATGCGGGTGCGGAATCGATCGGCCTCAACATCGTGCTGCCGCACGA
>JAGREI010000250.1 GCA_020446625.1 Erythrobacter sp. | reverse complement strand
CTGGGACCCGGTGGAAAACGCCAGCCTGATGCCGTGGCTGGCGGCGACGGCCCTGCTGCATTCGGCCAGCGTGCTGGCGGCGCGCGACGCATTGCGGACCTGGACGGTGATGCTGGGCGTGGTGGCCTTTTCCATGTCGATGGTCGGTACCTTCCTGGTGCGGTCGGGCATCCTCACATCGGTTCATGCCTTCGCGGTCGATCCCGAGCGCGGCAGCTTCATCCTGGCCTTGCTGGCGATCTACATCGGCGGCGCGCTGACGCTGTTCGCGATCCGCGCCAGTACCATCGCAGAGGGCGAACGGTTCTCCGTGCTGAGCCGCGAAGGCGCGCTGGTGGTGAACAACGTGGCGCTTTCCGCCACGCTGGGCATCGTGCTGCTGGGGACGCTCTACCCGCTGCTGACCGAGGCGTTCGACGTGCGCGTGTCGGTGGGGCCGCCCTATTTCAACCCGGTGGGGGCGGTGTTCTTCCTGCCCATGCTGGTGGTGCTGGTGATCGGCCCGCTGCTGCGCTGGCGCAAGGATAGCCTGGCGCGCGTGCGCCTGCCGGTGCTGCTGGTGGCGCTGGCGGGGTTGGCGACGCTGGTGGGCGTGTGGATCGTGGCCGACATCGCAATCCTCCCGCTGCTGGGCCTGGCGCTGGCCGTGGCCGTGGGTCTGGCCAGCTTCCTGCCGCTGAAGGGCCGCGCCTTGCGCCGGGTGCCGCTGGCGATCTGGGGCATGTGCATTGCTCACTTCGGCGTGGCCGTGGCCTTGTTCGGCATGGCGGCGGATTCGGCCTTCCAGCAGGAACGGCTGGTGGCGGTGAACGTGGGCGATACGGTGGAAGTGGGGCCGTGGGAGGCCCGGCTCGCCTCGATCAGCCCGGTGGCCGGGCCGAACTGGACCGCCATGCAGGGCGACATGTTCTTCTCGTACAAGGGCGGATCGCCCACCGAAGCCTTGCCGCAGGCGCGCAGCTTCTGGGCGCCGCCGCAGGAAACCAGCGAAGTGGCGCTGGTCACTCGCTGGAATGGCCAGCTGTATGCCGCGCTGGGCAACATGTCCGAGGACGGGCGCTGGCAGCTGCGGCTGTGGTGGAAGCCCTTCGTCACCTTCATCTGGTACGGCGGCCTGCTGATCGCGCTGGGCGGCGTGCTGGCCCTGCTTGGCCGCGTGGTGGGCGACCTGCGCCGCCGTGCCGCCATTGCCCGTGGGGAAGCCGATCCCCAAGCCGAAGCTGAAGAAGCGGAGGCCACGGCATGAAGAACCTGCGCATCGGCCTGTGGGTGATGGCCGTGATCGCGGTCGGCCTGTTCGCGCTGTTCGCCTTCATGCTGGCCAAGCCCAAGAACGATTTCGTCGCCAGCGCCATGATCGGGCAGCCGATGCCCGAATTCACGCTGGAACCGGCGACCTTCGATCGACCGGGCCTGGCCACCACCGATTTCGCGGACGGCCAGCCGCGCCTGCTCAACCTGTTCGGCAGCTGGTGCATCCCCTGCCGGGCAGAGGCGCAGACGCTGGAACAGCTCGAACGATCGGGCGCGCAGATCTACGCCGTCGCCCTGCGTGACCGGCCGGAGGACGTGGCGCGCTTCCTTGAAGTCTACGGCAATCCCTATACCCGCGTGGGGCGTGACGACCTTTCCGAAACGCAGTTCGCGCTGGGCGCCTCGGGCGTGCCGGAAACCTTCGTGATCGATGGCCAGGGCGTGATCCGTTACCAGCATATCGGGGTGATCGCGGAAAGCGACGTGGCCACGCTGCTCGAACAGCTGCGGCTGGCAAGGGAGCCGCTGTGATGCTGCGCGCCCTGCTTGCCGCTTTGCTGGCGCTGATCGCCGTTCCGCTGCTGGCGCAGAGCAATGTGCCGCCCGCTCCCTATGCCTATACCCAGCTCGACGATCCCCGGCTGGAGGCAGAGGCGCACGACCTGATGCTGACGATCCGCTGCCTGCAATGCCAGAGCCAGTCGATTGCCGACAGCGACGCGCCCATCGCGGGTGACATGCGCCACCAGATCCGCACCCGCATCGCTGCGGGCGAATCGCCCGAGGCGATCCGCGCCTGGCTGATCGCGCGCTATGGCGACTATATCAGCTACGAACCGCAAATCAGTTCCACCACCTGGCCGCTGTTCGTGCTGCCGGTGATCCTTTTGCTGGCGGCGGGAACGATCCTGCTGCGCCGGTTCCGTGGCAATGCTGGCAAGGGAGACGCCGCATGACCTGGCTCGTCGTGATCGCCATGGCGCTGGTGGCCTTTCTGGTGGCTGCCTTCGTGTTCAAGCTCGACAAGTCGCTGTGGACCAGCCTGGGCGCGGCGCTGGGCTTCGGCCTGGCGGGATACGCCCTGCAAGCCAGCCCCGACCTGCCATCGTCCCCCCGCTCGGGCGAGGAAGGGGCAGAAGCGGCACAGTTCAACATCGTCGAGGCGCGCCGCGAATTCGTGGCGCAGTCCGACTGGTCGCCCAGCCCGATCCTGGTGACATCCGACGCGATGGCGCGGCGCGGGCGCTATGCCGATGCGGCGCAGATGCTGGCAGGCGTGACGCGCGAAAACCCGCAGGACTTCGAAGCCTGGCTGGCGCAGGGCATCGCGCTGACCGAACACGCCGGCGGGGCGCTGACCCAGGCATCGCTCTACGCCTACCAGCAAGCCGCCACCGTGCGCCCGGCCAGCCTTGCGCCGGGGTACTTCCTCGGCGTTTCGCTGATTCGGCAGGGGCGGCTGATGGAAGCGCGGCAGGTGTGGATCGATACCCTGGCCAACGCGCCCGAAGACGCAGCGGGCAGGGCAGGGCTGGAAGAGCGACTCGCCCGGCTGGACCAGATGCTGAACGCCATGCAGGAAGGCGCCCCGCCGATGCCCCCTGCCAATGCAGCGCCCGGTGCCGAACAGGGTGCCGAACCCGACCCGGCACCGGCGGAACAGCCTGCGCAATGATGCGGCGCGGGCGCTTGTTGCGGTGGGCTGAACTGCCTGCTAAGCGGCCCGCTTCCTCGCCCGCCACGGGCCAGCAAGGTTCGCAATCGCTATGAGCGCAGCTGGACAAGACCGGGAAACCGCCAAGCTGAAACTGGCCGCCGGTGCCATCGGCATCGTGTTCGGTGATATCGGCACCAGCCCGCTTTACGCCTTCCGTGAAACCTTCCGTGGCGCGCACACCATGACGGTGGACGATGTCCACGTTTACGGCGTGCTCAGCCTGATCTTCTGGTCGATGACGCTGATCGTGGCGATCCAGTACGTCACCGTGCTGATGCGTGCCGACAACAACGGACAGGGCGGCAGCCTGGCGCTGGTTGCCCTGCTGTCGCGCAGCGTGGGCAAGAACCGCTTTCACTGGCTGATCGTGCTGCTGGGCGTTTCGGCCACGGCGCTGTTCTATGGCGACAGCATGATTACGCCGGCCATCTCGGTGATGTCGGCAGTCGAAGGCCTGGCCGTGGTGAACCATCGGCTGGATGCCCTGGTGATTCCCATTTCGCTGGCGCTGCTGGTGGGCCTGTTCATCCTGCAAAAGCGCGGCACGGCCAAGGTGGGCGCGCTGTTTGCGCCGGTGATGATCCTGTATTTCTCGGTGATCGCGATCCTTGGCATCATCCAGATCGTCAATTCGCCGCACGTCCTGCACGCGCTCAACCCGTGGTACGCGGTGCAGTTCTTCCTCGCGGAGCAGAAATTCGCCTTCCTCGCGCTGGGTTCGGTGGTGCTGGCGGTGACCGGGGCAGAGGCGCTCTATTCGGACATGGGCCACTTCGGGCGCGGCCCGATGCGGCTGAGCTGGTTCGGATTCGTCATGCCGTGCCTGCTGCTCAACTACTTCGGGCAGGGCGCGATGATCACTTCCATGCCCGCCGTGGCCGCCGAAGAGGCGATCATGAGCCCGTTCTTCTACCTTGCGCCCGAAGCCTATCGCCTGCCGCTGGTGATCCTGGCCACCTGCGCCACCTTCATCGCCAGCCAGGCGGTGATCTCGGGCGCCTTCTCGGTTACCCACCAGGCGATCCAGCTGGGCTTCGTCCCGCGCCTGTCGATCCGCCATACGAGTGACGAGCATTCGGGCCAGATCTACATCCCGGTGATCAACTGGGCGCTGATGTGGGCGGTAATCCTGCTGGTGCTGACCTTCCGCGATTCGTCCAACCTCGCCAGCGCCTATGGCATCGCCGTGACCGGCGCGATGACGATCGACACGCTGCTCATGGCGGTGCTGCTGGTGGGCGTGTGGAAATGGCGCTGGTGGGCGGCCGCGCCGGTGGTGATCGTGTTCCTGATCGTCGACGGCGCCTATTTCGCCGCCAACCTTACCAAGGTGACCGACGGCGGCTGGTTCCCGCTGCTGATCGGCGCGATTGCCTTCACCATCCTCACCACCTGGTCGAAGGGTCGCAAGCTGATGCGCGCGCGCATGACCGAGGCTGGGCTGCCGCTGGATATCTTCGCCAAGTCTGCCCGCAGCAGCACGGCGCGCGTTCCCGGCACGGCGATCTTCATGAACTCCGGTTCCACCGGCACGCCTTCTGCCCTGCTGCACAACATCAAGCACAACAAGGTGCTGCACGAACGCGTGGTGGTGCTGACGGTGAAGATCGAGGACGTGCCATATGTGGGCGAGGAGAACCGCTATGCGGTGGAGGAGCTGGGCGACGGCTTCTTCCGGGTGGTGCTGCGCTATGGCTTCATGCAGGAAACCGACGTTCCCGGCGCGCTGAAGAAGCACGAGATATGCGGCGGCCCGTTCGACATGATGCAGACCAGCTTCTTCCTCTCGCGGCAGACGCTGCTGGCGGCGGAAAAGCCGGGCATGATGGTGTGGCGTGAAAAGCTGTTCGCCTGGATGATGCGCAACGCGGCCACGCCGATGGAATTCTTCCGCCTGCCGACGAACCGCGTGGTGGAACTGGGCAGCCAGGTGGAGATCTGAGGCAGCAGACTGCGGTCCGCGAACTTGACGAAGTTGACATCGTAACGATGGCAGTTCCGCCCGCTTTTCCGTTGTCTTGCAAACAGTTGGCCATCCAACACGAAGTTGACACTTCGGCGCTGGTTTCATCGGCAAGGGCAGGGCAGCGGCGCACGGCATAACCGCCGCTGCTGGCAGTCAGTTCAGTCTGTAGGAAAGCCCCGCCGCAATCAGACTGGTGGTCACGCGGTCGGCGGTTCGTCCTTCACCACTTCGGCTTCGTCCTCCACGCTCAGCCCGTGGCGCAGCAGCATCGGCACCTGCGTGAAGGTGAAAAGGAAGGTCAGCGGCAGGAACAGCCAAAGCTTCAAAGAAATCCACGTGGCGAACGTGATTACGTTCACCTGTGTGAGGTAAATGAGTGTCGTGTTTAAACCCGCCAAGAAAACAAAAAAGATTCCCCAATTACGCGATAACTTGAGCCAGCCTTCATCAGTCAATCCTTCGAAGGCGGCTTCCAGCAGCACCTTGAGCAAGCTCCTGCCGCGCATCGCGCCCACCAGCAGGATCACCGCGAACAGCGCGTAGATGATCGTCGGCTTCCATTGGATGAAGCGTTCGTCCTGGAAATAGATCGTCAGCGCACCGAAGACGACAATCATACTTGTGGAAAGCCATAACATCGGACTCACTCTGCCAAGCAACATTTTGCTGGTCGCAAGTGCAATGACTGCTGAGATAACAAACGCACCAGTACTATAAACGACCGCAAGTAGTTCACCTGCCGGATCTCTGGCCGCATCTTCGGGCGCGTAGTATTTGTAGGCGAGGAAGAACACCAGCAGCGGGCCGTAGTCGACCGCGACGTTCAGCCAGCCGGAACCGCTCTTCTTTTCGGTCTTGGTATCATCGGCCATCAGGCCACTCCTGCAATAACGCGCGCCACCAGGTCGGGATCGAAGGGGCGCAGGTCGTCGATCTTCTCGCCCACGCCGATGGCGTGGATCGGCAGGCCGAACTGTTCGGCTGCGGCCACCAGCACGCCGCCGCGCGCGGTGCCATCCAGCTTGGTCATGATGAGGCCGGTCACGCCCGCCACTTCCTTGAAGATCTCGATCTGCGAAAGCGCATTCTGCCCGTTGGTGGCATCCAGCACCAGCACCACGTCGTGCGGCGCCTCGGGGTTGAGGCGGCCCAGCACGCGGCGGATCTTGGCCAGTTCGTCCATCAGCTCGCGCTTGTTCTGGAGGCGGCCCGCGGTGTCGACGATCAGCGCGTCGATGCCGGTATCGGTGGCCTGCTTCACCGCGTCGAACACGATGGCCGACGGGTCGCCGCCTTCGGGGCCGGTCATGATCGGCGCGCCGATGCGGTCTGCCCATACCTTCAGCTGGCCGATGGCGGCGGCGCGGAAGGTGTCGCCTGCGGCCAGCATCACGCCATAGTCGTCTTCCTGCAACCAGTGGCCCAGCTTGGCGATGGTGGTGGTCTTGCCCGAACCGTTGACGCCGATCACCAGGATCACCTGCGGGCGGGGGAAGGCGGTGATTTCCAGCGGCACGGCGACGGGGCGCAGGATCGCGGCGATTTCCTCGGCCACGGCTTCCTTCAGTTCGCGCTCGGTAATGCTGAGGCCGAACCGCTTTTCCGCCAGCTTGTCGCGGATGCGCGCGGCGGCGCGCGGGCCAAGGTCGGACATGATCAGCGCGTCCTCGACCTGGTCGAGCGTGGCATCGTCCAGCTTCGCCGTGCGCATGGTGGTGGCGACGCGGGAGACGATCGAGGCCGGGGGCGCTGCGGGTTCCGGGGTTGGTGCCGGAGTCGGGGCAGGAGTCGGGGCAGGAGTCGGTTCTGGCGCGGGCGCCGGTTCCGGCTCGGGTTCCGGTTCAGGTGCCGGCTCGTCGTCGACAACCGGCTCGGCCGCTTCGACCACGGCGGACAGGTTCTCCGACAAGCGGTCCGAAGTCTTGCGGAATCCGCCGAACAGCCGTTCGGTCCAGCTCTTGCTCACAACAACAGGCCTTCCTCGACGCGGGTGGGCGTCACACTGACGATCGTGCCGGGCCGGGTGCCTTGCGGCAGCGCGACCCTGGCGAAGTTTTCGGCATACCCGGTGCCGTCGCGCTCGGTAAGCACGCGTTGCGGGCTGCCCACAAGGCTGTCGAGCCAGGCGGCGCGGGTGCGGGCCACGATCGCGCGCAAGTCGGCGGCGCGCTGGCGCACCAGTGCCTTGTCCAGCTGCGGCATCCGCGCGGCGGGCGTGCCGGGGCGCGGCGAATAGGGGAAGACGTGGCCGTGGACCACTGGCAGGTCTGCGATGATCGAACAGTTGTCTGCATGGTGCGCTTCGCCCTCGGTGGGGAACCCGGCAATCAGGTCTGCCCCCACGGCCAGGTCCGGCCGCGCGGCGTGCAGGCGCTGCACCAGTGCCACCGCGTCATGGCGCAGGTGGCGGCGCTTCATGCGCTTCAGGATCAGGTCCGCACCGTGTTGCAGCGACAGGTGAACATGCGGCATCACCCGTGGCTCGCTGGCGAACAGGTCGAACAGCAGCGGGTCGATCTCCACCCCGTCGAGCGAGGACATGCGCAGGCGCGGCAGCTGCGGGAAGGCGTCCAGCACCGCGCGCACCAGTTCGCCCAGGCGCGGGCTGCCCGGCAGGTCATGCCCCCAGCTGGTGACATCGACCCCGGTCAGCACCAGTTCGGGCGCGCCCTGGGCCAGGTGCCGTTCCACCTCGCGGAGCACTTGCGCCACGGTCAGCGAGCGGCTGGCCCCGCGCCCCTGCGGGATCACGCAGAAGGTGCAGGCGTGGTCGCAGCCGTTCTGCACGGCGACAAAAGCGCGGGTATGGCCTGATGGCACGGGCTGCGGACGGTCCGGCACGTTCCAGGCGCGGGCGTCCAACTTGTCGGCATTGGGCACCAGGCCGTCGACTTCGGGCATGGCGGCCAGCTGCT
>JAGREI010000249.1 GCA_020446625.1 Erythrobacter sp. | reverse complement strand
TAGAACTGCTCCTCCACCGCCAGCGACCAGGTGTGCAGCAAGGGGTCGAATTCGGCGCTGGGCGCGAAATAGTCGGTGGCCGTGTCGCGGAAATGCAGGTTGGAGAAGAACAGCAGCGCAGGCGTGGCCGATCGCGCCAGCGCCAGGTAGGCGGGCGGCGGCAGGAACCACCAGCCCAGCGCGAAGCAGGCGGCGATCACCAGGAACAGCGGCGGCAGGATGCGCCGCACCCGGCGCTCGTAGAAGCCCAGCAGCGAGAACTCGCCTGCGGCCAGCTCACGCGCCAGGATGCCGCAGATCAGGTAGCCGGACACGACGAAGAACAGGTCCACGCCCACGAACCCGCCCGCGAAGCCCGGCACGCCCGCGTGGCAGCCCACCACCGCCAGCACCGCCAGCGCGCGCATTCCGTCGATGTCGCGGCGATAATCCATCCGGATCAGGCCCTATCGCAATTGTCCGGTTGCAGGAAGGCGCGCGCAATCGCTTGCAAGGCGCGCGGGCAAGCGTAATTTGCGCGGCAGATGGAATGGCTCTTCATCCTGGGGCTGGGGGCGGGCCTGTGGGCCTTGCACAAGCGGGTTCGCACGCTGGAGGCCCGGCTGCGCGGGTTCGAGGAGCAGGGCCTTGCGCCCGTGGCGGCGACGGCCATGCCGGAATTCACGCGCCCGCCTCAGCCGGTGGCAGAGCCGCCGCCAGCCGAGCCTGAACCTGAACCCCTGCCAATTGCCGAACCCGAGCCCATCCCCGCCATGGCGAAGGACGAACCGGCGGCTGAATCGCTGGCCGAACCGCTGCCGGCGCCGATCACGGTTCCCGAACCCCTGCCCGAACCCCTGCCCCAACCCGAACCGCTCTCTCCACCATCACCGCCCAGGCCCGCCTTCGATTTCGAGGACATGTTCGGGCGCAAGCTGCCGATCTGGGCGGGCGGGATCGCGCTGGCCGTGGCAGGTGTCTACCTCGTCATGTACTCGATCGAGCAGGGCCTGCTGACCCCGCCGGTGCGGGTGGCGATGAGCTTCGTGTTCGGCCTGCTGCTGCTGGCGGGCGCGGAGCTGGCCTATCGCTTCGAACACAAGCTGGCCGATCCGCGCGTGCGGCAGGCGCTGGCGGGGGCGGGGATCGCCACGCTCTATGCCGCCTTCTACCTTGCCGGGGCCATGTACGGGCTGATCGGCCCGGCCTTCGCCTTCGGCGGCCTGGCCGTGGTGACCGCGCTGGCCCTGGGCCTGGCCTTCCGTTTCGGCCTGCCCAGCGCCGTGCTGGGGCTGGTGGGCGGCTTCGCCACGCCGATGATGGTGGCGAGCGAGCAAGCCAACGTGCCGGTGCTCGCCTTCTACCTCGCGCTGCTGACGGCCGCGCTGTCGGTGACGGCGCGGCGGCTGGGGCTGCGCTGGCTGGGCGCGGCGGCGCTGGTGGGCGGCTTCGGCTGGGGCGTGCTGATGCTGATCGCCCAGCCCGGCGGGGTGACCGACTGGCTGGCCGTGGGGCTGTACCTGCTGGCGCTGGGCGCGGCGGTGCCGATCCTTGCCAGCGGCAGCCACGGCCTGCCCTTCACCCGCCTCGCCTCGGGCGCACTGGCCGCCTTGCAGATGGCGGCGCTGGTCAACCTGGCGGGCTATGACCTGCTCACCTGGGGGCTTTACCTGCTGCTGTCCGCCGCACTGGCCGTGCTGTCGTGGAAGGCAGAGGAGCTGAAACCCGCGGGCGCGCTGGTGGCGGCAGTCGGCCTGATCCTGCTGGCGCTGTGGCCCGATCCGGGGCAGCGTGACTTCGCCATCGTCGCCGCGCCCTTTGCGCTGGTGGTGCTGGGCACTCCGCTGCTGCGGCTGTGGCGCGACCGGGCGGACCTGGTCGATCTCGCCCAGCTCTGCCTCGCCGCGCCCGCCCTTGGCTATGTCACCTACTGGCAGCTCGGCAGCGGCGATCCCGACCTGTTCGAACCGGGGCTGGCCGCCGTCATGGCCGCACTCGCCGCCACCGTGGCGCTGGCGGCGTGGAAGCTGTGGCACGGCGAGCGGATGCAGGCATGGCTCGCCGCACCGCTGGCTTCGGCCGCCCTGCCCGGCTGGGCCATGCTGAGCCTGATGCTGCCCTACTGGGCCGAAGTGACCGGCGCCGTGGCGGTGGCGCTGGTGCTGGCCGAACTGCGGCGGCGCCGCGCCACCTTGCCGCTGCGGCTGCTGGCCTGGGCCGGGGCCGGAGCCACGCTGTTCACCCTGCTGGCGACCGGCATGATCGACGCGGAGATGTCGATGCTGGTGGGCTATCGCTACGAAAAGCCGGACCTGCTTCACGCGCTGGTGCGCTGGGGGGAAGCTGCGCTGCCCTTCCTCGCGCTCGCCTGGCTCGAGCGTGCGCATCGTTCCGCGCGGCTGGCGGAAATGCTGCTGGCCCTGCTCATCTATGGCCTGTGCGCCCAGTTCGTGCCGTCCGCCTGGCTGGCCTGGACCGTCGCCGCGCTGGCGCTTGCCTGCCTCGGCTGGCAGCCGCAGGCGCGCGGGTTCTGGGCCATGCTGCTTTTCCTCGCCGTGCTCTGGGCGGTGGAGCCGCTGGGCAGCTGGGCCATGGAAGGGCTGACCGGCCTGACCGGCGAACCCGTGCTGGCGAACCGGCTGTTCGGCTGGCAGGTGGACCTGCGCCGCGTGCTTCCGCTTGCGCTCGCTTTTGGCGTGGCGGCCTGGCGGATGAGGGCAGGAGCGGGTGCGGTCAAGCGCGCCACCGGGCTGGCCTGGATCGCGGGGATCGCCGCCACGGTGCTGCTGCACGTTCTCTACAAGCAGCTCTTCTTCATCGCTGACTACGATGCCTTCAACGCGCTGGGCCTGGCAGAGCGCACGCTGTGGCAGGGGCTGCTGGTGGGTTCCGGCCTGCTGCTCGCCCGCCTCGCGCCGCAGCGGGTGCCGGGCTGGCTGCCCACGACGCTGGCAGTGCTGGGACTGGCGCACTTCGCCGTGTTCAGCTTCGCGCTGCACAACCCGCTGTGGGACTGGCAGGCGGTGGGGCCATGGCCGCTCGCCAACCTGCTGCTGCCCGCCTACGCCATTGCTGGACTGGCGGTCTACTGGCTGGCGGGACGTCTGCCCGATAGCCTGCGCACCATGCTGCGCCCCACGCGCGACGGGGTGCTGATGCTTCTGGCCGCCATGTTCGCGCTGTCCACGCTGCGCCATGCCTTTGCCGGGACCGTGCTGATCGACCCGCCGCTGACCCAGACCGAAGACCTGCTGCGTTCGCTGCTGGGCATCGTGCTGGCGCTGGCCTACCTCGCCTGGGGATCACGCACCGGCCAGCGCAGCTGGCGGATCGGCTCGCTGGTGCTGATGCTGCTGGCCGTGCTCAAGGTGTTCCTGGTCGATGCCGCCGGGCTGGAGGGCCTGCTGCGCGTGGCCA
>JAGREI010000248.1 GCA_020446625.1 Erythrobacter sp. | reverse complement strand
ATCCTGATGGTGATCTCGGACGGCGCGCCGGTGGACGATTCGACGCTGTCGGTGAACTCGGCAGGCTACCTGGAGGCGCACCTGCGCAAGGTGATCGAGTGGATCGAGAAGGTCAGCCCGGTCCAGCTGGTCGCCATCGGTATCGGGCATGACGTGACGCGCTATTACAAGCGCGCGGTGACGATCATGGACGTCGAGCAGCTGGGCGGCACGATCATCGAACAGCTGGCGGACCTGTTCGAGGTGGAGTGATGAAGGCGCTTGTCAAACTCGCGATTTTTGCAGCCATCGTCTTTGGCGCGTGGTTGTTCGCCAGCCCTTGGTGGACCATGTACCGGATCGTCAACGCCGCCGAGGATGGCGACCGCGAGCAACTTGAGGAACTGGTCGACTTCGAGGTGCTGCGCGAAGGGATGCACGAAGACCTGCGCGCCAGCCGCGACGATGGCGATACTGACCTGCTCGACCGGATCGGCGATGCCGTGGTCACGACTGCGGGTGGAGCGGCGATCGACACCTTCGCCACGCCGGGCGGGCTGGCGGTGCTGATGGATGCCAGCCATGTCGCTCCCGGCGAGGACTATTCGTGGGACGTCGAGCGCGAGGGGCTGAATGCCTTCCGCGCGGTGTCCACCACCGAGAGCGGCGATCCGGGGCCGCAGCTGCTGTTCGAGCGGCGCGGGCTGAGCTGGCAGATGGTCGGCGTGCGGGTTTAGGCTCGCACTAGCAAAAAAGCCCGCTCGTCCTGAGCCTATCAAAGGACGCTCGCTGACGTTGGTGCGTGGCCTTCGACAAGCTCAGGCTGAGCGGGTGTGGGGAAGCTTTCCTACAAGCGTGCCGGTCAGCCAGACCCGCCACCATGCCCGCCCACACCCAAAAACCCGCAGAAATCCGCGCCTTCCAGCCGCAATCCGCGCCCGGCACTTTTTCCCCTCAGGACAGTGTCACACCTGTCACACCTTGGCAGGTGCAGCCCGCCGCACTAAGCCGCGCCGCATATGACCGATCTCAAGCTGTTCAACTCGCTCACCCGCCGCATCGAGCACTTCGAACCCGTCCATCCGGGGGAGGCGCGCGTCTACACCTGCGGGCCGACGGTCTACAACTACCCGCACATCGGCAACATGCGCGCCTACGTCTTCGCGGACGTGCTGGGCCGGGTGCTGACGTGGAAGGGCTTCAAGCTGACCCACGTCATCAACATCACCGATGTGGGCCACCTCACCGACGATGCCGACGCGGGCGAGGACAAGATGGAGAAGATGGCTGCGGAAAGGGCGCAGTCGATCTGGGACGTGGCCCGGCACTACACCGAAGCCTACTGGGCGGACGTCAAGGCGCTCAACATCCGCCAGCCCGCGCACTGGTCGGTGGCGACCGACTACATCGAGGACATGCTGGACTTCGCGAAGTCGATCGCGCCGCAGCACTGCTACGAGCTGGAATCGGGCCTCTACTTCGACGTCTCCACGGTGGAGGACTACGGTCGGCTGGCCCGCGCCGTCACCGAGGAAGGGGAAGGCCGGATCGAGAGCGTCGAAGGCAAGCGCAACGCCGCCGACTTCGCGATCTGGCGCAAGACGCCCGCTGGCGAGAAGCGGCAGATGGAATGGGACAGCCCCTGGGGCAGGGGCGCGCCCGGCTGGCACCTCGAATGCTCGGTGATGGGCGAGAAGCTGCTGGGCTTCCCCTTCGACATCCACACCGGCGGCATCGACCACCGCGAGATCCACCACCCCAACGAGATCGCCCAGAACCAGGCCTTCTGCGGCTGTGGCGGCTTGTCGGAAGCCACCAACAGCGGCGCGCGGTTCTGGATGCACAACAACTTCCTGGTCGAACGCTCTGGCAAGATGAGCAAGAGCTCCGGCGAGTTCCTCCGCCTGCAACTGCTGATCGACAAGGGCTATCACCCGCTCGCCTACCGCCTGATGTGCCTCCAGGCGCACTACCGCAGCGAGCTGGAGTTCAGCTGGGAAGGGCTGCAAGCGGCCACCACCCGGCTGAAGCGCATGGTGATGGCGGTGGAAGCGGTGCGGGCGAAGATCGAGCATGTGCCCGCAACGCCCAGGGGCGGCTGGACTCAGCCCGAAGCGCGCGCGGCGGCGGGTGGCACCCTGCTGCACCTGATCGGCAAGTTCGACGATGCCATTGCCGACGACCTGGCCACGCCCGAGGCGCTGACATTGCTCGACGAGGTGCTGGGGGTGAAGAAGGTGGATGCCGACAACAAGGCCGGGGCCATCGCCGCGATGGACTCGGTGCTGGGGCTGGGCCTGTTCGACCTGACGCGCGCGGACCTGCGCATCCGCCCCAAGGCCGCGACGATCACCGAAGAGGCAATCGAAGCCGTGATCGCCCGCCGCAAGGAAGCGCGTGCCGCCAAGGACTTCGCCACTTCGGACGCGCTGCGTGACGAGCTGGCGGCGCAGGGCGTGGAGGTGATGGACGGCGATCCGCTGGGCTGGGAGTGGAAGCTCTGACCCGCGCCGTCCTGCCCGGATGGATGCGCCCCGGCCTCGAAGGGCGCCTGCCTGACTGGCTCGACGTGGCATGGTGGGAGGATGCGGAGCAGTTGCTCGCCCTTGCGCCCGAAGCCGAGATCGGCTGGTTCGACATGCATGTGAAGGCCCCCGCGCTGGCGGCGCTGGCCTTGGCGGACAAGCTGCAATGGCTCTCCAGCGCCTATGCCGGGGTTGACTGGATGCCGCTGGCGGACTTCGCCGCGCGCGGGATCAGGCTGACCTGCGGTTCGGGCCTCAACGCCAACCAGGTGGCCGAGTTCGCGGTGATGGCCATGCTGGCGCAACGGCGCGGATACCGCGACGTCGTGCGCGCGCAGGATCGCCATGAGTGGCTGGCCGGGCCGCCGTCCAGGCTGGAAATGGCCGGCACCCGCGCGCTGATCCTGGGCTTTGGCGAGATCGGGCAGACCGTGGCGCGGATGCTGGCGGCATTCCAGGTCGACTGCGTGCCGGTGCGCAGCCGCGCGGCAGACGGCGTGCTGGGGCCGGACGAATGGCGCGCGCAGCTGGGCAGTTTCGACTGGGTGGTGCTGACGCTGCCCAGCACGCCCGCCACCAACGGCAGCTTCGGCGCGGCCGAACTGGCCATGATGAAGGCGGATGCGGTGCTGGTGAACTATGGCCGGGCGGAGGTGGTTGACCAGCAGGCGCTGCTTTCCGCCTTGCAGGCCCGCGCCATCGGCGGAGCGATCCTCGACCTGACCACGCCCGAGCCGCTGCCCAGCGACCACCCGCTGTGGGCCTGCGACAATGCGCAGATCACCATGCACCTGTGCGGCGTGCCCACGGCTGCCGCGCAAGCGCGGGCGGCGCAGCGGTTCCTCGACAACTGCACCCGCTTCCGCAACGGCCAGCCGCTGCTGGCCGCGGTCGATCTCGAAAAGGGCTATTGAGAGGCGATATTAGGCACTGACAGGCCCCGAATGGTCTGATACCCAAGCGTCAGCCAGCCCGTCAGTCGGCTGGCAGGGATCGCAAGAGTTTACTGGCGCCCGCGTCCGGGGGGATGCGTGCTGAAGCAGGGGGAAGCGTGACCGTGTCCGATACCAAGAAAGCGTCCGACCTTTTCATCGAGTGCCTCGAAGCAGAGGGCTGCGAATACATCTTCGGCGTGCCGGGCGAGGAGAATCTCGATTTCCTCGAAAGCCTGTCGAACTCCACCAAGATCAAGCTGATCCTCACCCGTCACGAACAGGGCGCGGGCTTCATGGCGGCGACCTACGGGCGGCACACCGGCAAGACCGGTGTCTGCGTGGCCACGCTGGGGCCGGGGGCCACCAACTTCGTCACCGCCGCTGCCTATGCCCAGCTGGGCGGGATGCCGATGATGATGATCACCGGGCAGAAGCCGATCAAGAAATC
>JAGREI010000247.1 GCA_020446625.1 Erythrobacter sp. | reverse complement strand
TCAATTTGCACAAGACCTTCTCCACCCCGCACGGCGGCGGTGGACCCGGTTCAGGCCCGGTTGTGCTGTCCGAAGCCCTCTGCCCCTTCGCCCCGCTGCCCTTCACCGCCCGGATGGCCGATGGCACGGTGCAGCTGGTGGAGGAGGAGAACGCGGCGGACTTCGGCCATACCGACAGCTTCGGGCGCATGGCCGCCTTCCACGGCCAGATGGGCATGTTCACCCGCGCGCTGACCTATATCCTCAGCCACGGCGCCGATGGCCTGCGGCAGGCATCGGGCGATGCCGTGCTCAACGCCAACTACGTGCTGCGCAGCCTCGACGGGCTGTTCGATGCGCCCTTCGGCGCCAGCGGCCCGTGTATGCACGAGGCGCTGTTCAGCGATGCCGGTTTTGCCGAGGGCCTGTCCACGCTCGACGTGGCCAAGGGGCTGATCGACGAAGGCTTCCACCCGATGACCATGTACTTCCCGCTGGTGGTCCACGGCGCCATGCTGATCGAACCGACCGAGACCGAGAGCAAGGCCACGCTCGACCAGTTCATCATGGCCCTGCGATCGCTGGGTGAACGCGCGAAGGCGGGCGATCCCACGCTCAAGACCGCCCCGCACCACGCCCCCCGCGCGCGGCTGGACGAGGCGCAGGCGGCGCGCAAGCCGGTGCTGGCCTGGCATCCCCCTGAAACGCCAGCCGAATAGGCTTGCGCCAACTGGTTTGGCTGGTAACCAGTTGAACGGATAGTTTTGCCTATATTCAGCAATCGCCGCGCATAAGGGGGCGGTGATTGCGACAGGCAATCGGGGCATTCAGGGGGTTTACGATGATGAAGCGGTTTCTGCTGGGTGGCGTGGGCGTGGTGGCACTGGCGGCTGCGGCCGCCGCGCTGGCAAGCCCGCTCGACCGGGCGCTGGACACCATGTCCGGTACCACGGTGAGCAAGCAGGAAGGGCGCAAGCCTGCCCGCGCGGGCGGCGGCACCTTGCGGCTGGGCGAACTGGTCACCAGCCAGCTGGGCGGCGGCACCCACACCTATACCTTGCAGGCGAGCGAGGGCCAGCGGCTGCGGATGACGCTGAGCTCGGACGATTTCGACACCGTGCTGCGGATCACCGGCCCCAACGGCTTTGCGGTGGAGAACGATGACGAGCCGGGCGGCACGCTCAACAGCCGCATCGACGCGCGCCTGCCTGCCACCGGCACCTATCAGGTGACCGTGGCCAGCTATGGCGGCAACGGCAGCGGTGCCTATCGCCTCAACTCGATCGACCCTGCCAACCCCGTGCCTGCGGGCGCGGAAGTGCGCCAGCTCGCGCTCGGCGCTTCGCTGACGGGAATGCTCACCCCCGGCGATCCGCAGTCGATCTCAGGCCAGAACATCGACTATTACCGCTTCACCGGCCACGCGGGTGAACGCGTGACTTTCGACCTCGGTTCGGACCAGATCGACACCCTGCTCACGCTGTTCCTGCCCGATGGCAGCATGGAGGAGCACGACGACATCCAGGGGCTGGACAACACCAACAGCCGCCTGTCGATCACCCTGCCTGCCGACGGCACCTATACGCTGGGCGCCAGCAGCTTCGGGCGCGGCGTCAGCGGGCCTTACACCATCGCCGCCAGCGTGGCCGATCCCAACGTGCGCACCATCCGCCCCGCCAGCGGCAATGCCCGCGTGTTCGCGCTGAGCGTGGGCGTGTCCGAATACGAACGCATCAACACCCTCACCCGCACCGACGAGGACGCGCTGCGCGTGAACCACGCGCTGGCCGAGAACGGGATGCTCGCGCCGCAGAGCGTGACCCTGGTGGATGGCCAGGCCACCCGCGCCAACTTCCAGTCGGCACTGACCAACCTCACCCATGCCATGGGGCCGGACGATACCCTGCTGATCTTCTTCAGCGGCCACGGTGACAAGGTGGAAGGCCTGACCACCGAACGCGACGGCAGCGCCGAGACGATCGAGCTGTTCGACGCCGCGCTCTACGACTACGAACTGGCTGACATGCTGTCCGATTTCGACGGGCGGCTGCTGCTGGTGATCGACGCCTGCTTCTCGGGCGGGTTCGACAACGTGATCGACCAGCACGACGAGCGCATGGGCGTGTTCAGCTCCGACGCCGATACCCTCAGCCTGGTGGCGCAGGGCGACAAGGCGGGCGGCTATATCAGCTACATCTTCCGCCAGGCGCTGGAAGGCGCGGCCGACCTCGACCAGGACCGTGCCATCGGCGCGGGCGAGCTGGGCGAATACATGCGCCGCGAATTCTACCGCACCGTGCTGGAAACCCCGCTCGCCACCGATGCGGAGGACTTCCGCGATCACCAGGTGCAGGGCTGGCAGCACATCATCGTCGATCGCGGCGGTGACGGGATGCCGTTCCAGCAAGTGCTGATGAACTATAACAGCGTCAGCCCCCGGCAGGTGGCGCGGGCGAACTGATCCCGCCAGGCTGATACGACAAAGGGCGGCGAGGTGATCCCTCGCCGCCCTTTTCGTTTGTGCCGCTGCGGATTTAGGCCATGCTGGCCGCCGGCTTGCGGGCAACGATGCCGAACCCGGCGATGATCGCATAGCAGACCGCCGGAATGATCATGGCCAGCGCCAGGTTACCGCCGGTGGCATCGGCCAGCATCCCGGTCAGCAGCGGCACCACCGCCCCGCCGAAGATGGCGATGTTGATGATCCCCGATCCGTCCGCCGCCTTGCTGCCCAGCTTCTCGCAGGCGAGCGAGAAGATCGTCGGGAACATGATCGAATTCATCAGCCCGATGGCCAGCAGGCTGTAACCCGCCGTGGTGCCGGTGGTGTGGGTGCTGATCCCCAGCAACGCGATCGCCCCCACCGCCACGGTGGACAGGATCAGGCCGGGGCTGGCGTAGCGCAGCACCAGCGAACCGATGATCCGCCCCACCAGCGCGCCGCCCCAGTAGAAGGGGATCATCTCGCCCGCCTGCTGTTCGCCCAGGCCCATGACGTGGCCCTGCATCAGGTAGCTGACGATCAGCGAACCGATCGCCACTTCGGCGCCGACATAGAGGAAGATGCACAAGGCGCCGAAGCCGAACCGCGGGCGGCGCAGCAGGCGGAAGCCGCCCGACAGCGAGCTTTGCTCGTGCTTCTCGCCCTTGATCCGGTCGCGGAACTGCCACACCACCGCAGCGATCACAGCCAGCGCCACGGCCAGGCCGATATAGGTGTGCACGATCGCCTGGCTTTCCGCCGTGCGATAGGCATCGAGCTGGCTGCCCGACAGCTCGGCCGCGGTCACGCCCGCCAGTCCGCCCAGGATCAGCGTTGCGCCAACGCGCGGGAAGATCGTGGTGCCAAGGCTGTTGAACGCCTGCGCGAAGGTCAGGCGGCTGTGCACCGTGCGCTGCGGACCGAGCAGGCTGATCAGCGGGTTCGTCACCACCTGCACCACCACCACGCCGCTCGCCAGCACGAACAGCGCGCTAAGGAACATCCAGTAGGTCGCGGTCTGGCTGGCGGGGATGAACAGCAGGCAGCCCGCCATCATCGTCAGCAGCCCCACCACCGCGCCGCGCATGTAGCCGATCCGCTTCACCAGTTGCGCGCCGGGAATGCCGATCACCAGGTAAGCGGTGAAGAAGCAGAACTGCACCAGCATGGCCTGGGTATAGTTGAGCGTGAACAGCTCCTTCAGCTTGGGCAGGATCACGTCGTTGAGGGAGGTGATGCCGCCGAAGATGAAGAACAGCGCGAAGACGAAATATTGCAGGCCCGGCGCGTCGACCGGCGGGGTGTCGTCGTCGGTCAATGCCATCGAATCGGTGCTGCTGGAAATGTCAGGCGCAAGGGCCATGCAGGTACTCCCGTTTGGTGCCCGGTCGCACGCCGGGCCGCATGGCCCCCCATGCCAGCAATCTTCGCAATCTGCCATCCGCATACGTCTGCGTAAGCGCAGGACTTTTGCCTTCAGACTGTCATAGCTGAGTCAAATTCGCCCGCCACAGCTTGCCCAGCAACAGGGCTTGAGAAACATGCAGCGCGTCAGCATCCTGGTCACCGACGAAGAGGCGGCGGGCTATGCCCCGTTCCATCATGGCGAGACGTCCTACGTCTTCGTGCCGCTGACCTGCGACGGACCTACCCGGCTGGTCGACGGGCGCTGCTGGGCCTTCGTGCAATGGGTGCTGGACCGCTGTTCGGGCCTCGAACTGGTGCGCCGCCTGCGCGCCGATCCGCGCACGGCGCACGCCCATATCACCCTGCTGCTCGACCAGGACGGCGACGACTACCGCCGCCGCGCGCTCGATGCCGGGGCGGACGACTATGCCGCCTCACCGCTCGACCGGCAGGCCATGCTCGACCGGGTGCTGGCGCTGGCATCGGGCAGCGGCGCGCCCAAGCCCGAGCGGGTGATCGAGCTGGGCGACATGTCGATCAACCTCGGCAGCGAACTGGCGCGGTGGAAAGGCACGGCCGTGGCGCTGCGGCCCAACGAATTTCGCGTGCTGCGCTTCCTCGCTGAAAATCCCAACCGTGTGTTCAGCCGCGCCGAACTGATCGAGGCGCTGGGCAAGGATGGCGACCCCGATTACCTGCGCACGGTCGACGTATGGATCAAGCGCCTGCGCTTCGGCCTGCGCGAAGCGGGCGCGCCCGACTTGCTGCGCACGGTCCATGGCCGGGGCTACGTGCTCGACCTGCTGTAGGATCGCGGCGAAGCCGCAGCCTTTTCTCACGCAAAGACGCAAAGCCGCCAAGGGGATGGCGCCGCCATCCTCGCAGCTTCGCGTGACCGATTGGCGCACAAGGGAAAAGGCGCCGTTCCACCAAGGAACGACGCCCCCCTGCTGCCGTTTACGGCAAACTCAGAAGGTGATCGACAGGCCCGCCGAAAAGCTCTGGCCGATGTCGTAGGTGTTGCTGTCGATGCGCAGACCGGTGGAATTGACCTGGAATTCCTGGTGCCGCGTCCCCAGCAGGTTGCGTGCCTCCAGCTTCACCTCGCCTTCGACGCCCGCCAGCGTGAATCCCTGCCGGGCCACCACATCGAAGCTGACGCCGGGCCGTTCGATCACGTCCGGCAAGCCACCCTGGCTGCGGAAGGTCGGACGGCTGGAGGAATAGGACAGCAGGAAGGTCAGCTGCTGCACCCGGTCGAGATCCTCGATCCCGAATTGCAGGTTCAGCAGGTGGTCCGACTGCCCCACCATCGGCGCGCCGTCGGTGAAGATCAGGTTGGCCGGGAAGGCGCTGGCATTGCCGCCCTGGTCGATCAGGATCGTCTCGCTGCCCACGTTGAGCTGCGACTGGGCGTAGGTGTAGTTGCCCACCAGCACGATCTGCTTGGTTTCGAACCAGCCGCCCCAATCGGCCAGGTCAACGTTGTACTGCACTTCCAGCTCGGCACCGTAGAGCGTCGCGCTGGGAGCATTGGCGTAGGAGATCGTGCCGTCACCGGCGAGGAAAGCCTCGATCGGGTTGTCGATCTTCTTGTAGAACCCGGCCAGCGAGGCGCGCCCTTCGCCGCCCATGTAGTATTCGGCGCGGGCTTCGAAGTTGGTCAGGCGGCTGTCGTTGAGGTTGGGGTTGCCGCTGTACGAACGGTTCGTCTCGGGATCGAAGTAGATCTGCGAGATCAGCTCGCGGAACTGCGGGCGGGCGATGGTCTTCGATCCGCTGACGCGCAGTTGCAGCTCGTCGATCGGGGTCCAGGTGACGGTGGCACCGGGCAGCCAGTAATCGTTGCTGTTGGTGCGCGCGGTGGCGGTGTTGTTCACGCCGATCGGGGTGGAGGTCTGGTCAGCCGTTTCGTACCGGACGCCCGCCTGCACGGTCACCGTATCGGTGGCCTGCCATTGCAGCTGGCCGTAACCCGCGTTGATCGTCAGCCCCGCGCCGAATGCCGGCGTGGTGCTTCCCGATTCGAGCAGGTTGACGTTGAACATGTTGTAGGTCGCAGAGTTGAACAGCAGCCACGGCGAGCGCGTGCCCACCTGCGCCAGGATCTGCTGGAAGGCCGGGATGAAGCCCGCATCGAGCGGAGTTCCGGTGCCGAGGAAGTCCAGGTCCACGCTGGCGCGCAGCTGGAAGGCACGCCGCTCGGTATAGCGGCTGGTGTCTGAATAGGCGTAGCCGAACGTGACGTTGAGATCGGGGGTGATCTCGTAACCAAGGTCGATACCGCCGTACCACAGTTCCTCGTTGAGGTCGGAGAACGAAACCTGCACCCCGCTTTCCTGCAAGGCCTGCTGGCCCGAACCGGACAGGTCGACGCGGTAGAGGTCGCCCAGCGGATCGCCCGGATTGTTGGTGCGGGCATAGATGTAGGTGAGGTTGAACGGCGCGCGGCGATCGGTGCGGGCATAGCCGCCGCGCACGTCCACGCTGAGCGGGCCGAATTCGAATTCGCCCACCACCTGGCTGTCGATCAGCTGGCGTTCGAACCAGGCGGTGTTCTGGCGCAGGAAGTCCGCCTCCGCCACGTCCGCCACGGTGTAGGATGCCAGGCTGGCCTGCTTCACGGTGTCGCGGATGAACAGGTTGGTCCAGCGGATCGTCTGGTCACCGAATTCCAGCCCGGCGCTGAACAGCGCATTGGCCAGCATGTGGTTGTCGGTGACGAAGTCGAACTCGTCGCGCGAAAAGTCGGTGTTGCTGTTACCCGCTTCCTGCCGCGTGATGTTGCGGTTACGATAGCTGTTGCTGAGGCTGCCGGTAAGGATCAGGCCCAGCTGCCCGTCCGACCCGACATCCATCGCCGTCCCGGCGGTCAGCCCGGCGGAGAAGTTGGCGGGCAGGTGGCCGATGGTTTGCAGCGTCGCGAAGCTGGGCGGGGTCAGGCGATAGGCCAGTTCCTCGCGCTCGGCCTGGGTCAGCGATCCAATCGAAGTGCCGTTGGCGATCGAATCCGCCAGGTAGCTGGTCAGCTGCGGCGGCAGATCGCGCGCGCCGTTGTCGAACCCGGTCCAGTCGGTGCTGCTGCCGTAGTAGGAATAGCCGTTCTGGAAGGTGGTCTCGGTATCGCCGGAAAGGCTGCCGCTGATGGTGAGGAAGCTTTCGGTCGGCACGGCGCGCGTGGTGAGGTTGATCACGCCGCCGCCGAATTCGCCGGGGAAGTTGGGCGAATAGGTCTTCTGCACCAGCGAACTGGCGATCACGTTGGTAGGGAAGATGTCCAGCGGCACCACGCGGCTCAGCGGTTCGGGGCTGGGCAGCGGCAGGCCGTTCAGCAGCGCCAGCGAGTAGCGATCGCCCAGGCCGCGCACGTAGACGCGCCCGTCGCCAACCACCGACAGGCCGGTGACGCGGCCAAGCGCGCCGGCAATGTCGCCTTCGCCGGTGCGGGCAATGTCCTCGGTCGACAGCACGCTGATGACCTGCGCCGAATTGCGCGTGGGATCGCGATCCACCCGGCCGGTGACGTAGATGAAGCCGCCCGCCGAAATATCGACATCGCCTTCACCGTCATCGGGATCGGGCTGCTGGTCGTCGTCCTGCGCGGTCTGCTCGTCACTCGGGCTGGTGGTATCCTGTGCCCATGCCGTGCCAGGCACGGAGAGCGCGGTAGTGAGCAAGAGCAGCATGGTCAGCTGCTTGCCTTTGGTCATGGGAGGGACCCCTCTGTCTTAGTAACCCTGGACACTTGCAGCGGGCTTGCCGCCCGATGCTGCAACGGAGGGATTCGCCCGCGCGAACCCCTCCGCTGCCATGGCATTGCTCAGTTGAAGATCGGCAGCGAACGGCACGAGCTGCCACTGCCGAACGAGACGGTGGCGCTGTCGCAGGTCCAGCCGCGCGCCCACGGAACCTCGGACCCGCTCGGACGCGGCACCGAACCCACGTAGGTGAACGGACCGACGAAGAAGCTGGACAGCGAGCCGGCGTTGAACAGCGGGCTGTAGTTCATCTCGTTGTCGCCGCTCAGGTACTTGCCGGTCAGCGTGTTGGTCTGGAAAATGTTGCCGCTGCCATTGGCCACCGCGGTGTTGGTGGCGGAATTGGCGGTGCAATCCAGTTCGGTCGAGAACAGCTGGATGAACGAGCCGCGGCCGCTGCCCACGTTGCCGTTGTTGTTGAGGCAGGGCTGGCCCGAAGCGGTGGGCTTGTAGATCACGCCGTTGGCCAGGGTCAGGTCGCTGGCGCCGCGGGTTTCGATCGCCTTGCCGGTGCTGGTCGCCCAGAAGGTGAAGTTCGTAACCTGCGTCAGCGTGCGCGGCAGGGCATCGGGGATGGTGGTACCGGCACCCTTGTCGTCGGGCGGCGAGTCGTTTTCGAGCGCCTTGTCGCCCACGTTGTCGCGCTGGACGACCAGCACGTTCTCGAGGTTGGCCTGCACGCCGCTGTCGGTGTCGATCGAATCGTCTTCCGCGCCCACGGCCACGAAGTGGCGCATGTTGACGTGGCCGCCGAAGAATTCGGTGCCGTCATCCGAGCTGTTGTACGACTGGATGTAGTCGAGCGTGGTGCCCGAACCGATGCCGCCCAAGGTCAGCGATTGCAGTTCGCTGCCCAGGTCCAGCGTGAAGCCCGAATAGCGGATCTGCACATAGCGCAGGCTGCCCGAGCTGTCGGTGGGGGTATTGCCGCCGAAGAACGGGATGTTGTTGGCAATGCCTTCCACGCGCATTTCGCACTTGGTCTGGTCGGCCTGGTTGATGCCGCCGGCGAAGCAGTCGGCCACCGGCGCACGGCCCAGCAGCACGATGCCGCCCCACAGCGCGCTGGTATCGTCCTGCACCGTGCCGCGAGCGTTGCTCTCGCCGGTGAAGATGATCGGGCGGGCGGCGGTGCCGTTGGCGTTCAGCTGGCTGCCGCGGTTGACGATCATGTACGAACCGCCGCTCACGCCTTCGCGACCGATGAAGATCGTGCCGGGCGCAACGGTGAGGTTGACCAGGGTGCCGGTGACGCCGTCGGCAGCGCCGACAACCGCACCGTCGTCGCGGCCCACGTCGACGCGGCCGTTGAGTTCGTAGAGCGTGCCGGCCTGGAAGGGCAGCGTGGTGCTGGCGGTGAACACCGACGGCAGGGTGCAGACGCGCCAGGTGCCTTCGGGGCCGGTCAGCGTGCCGTTGTCGAACAGCGCGTCACCCGTTCCCAGGTCCGGGCAGGAGGCGGCAGCCTGCACGCCAGTGGCCGTCGGCGTGGGCGTGGGCGCGGGGTTGTTGATGATGTCACCGACGTTGATGTCGCCATTGATGCCCGGCGAGCCGATGTCTTCCGGCCCGCAGCTGGCAAGCGCCAGGATCGAGCTACCAATGATGAGCGAACGGGAAAGCTTGGTCACGGATTTTGGCCCCTCAGTTGAGTTCCATGTTGATTCGGCATGGCGAATGCGATGTCCGGGGGGACGGTTAGGCCGGGCAGGTGACAGTTTGTTTGCGTCTGTGTGACGCCTGGAAGAATCCGGTCACAACTGGCGCAAGGCGCTGAATGCAAAGGCGTTAAATGTGGCCTGGCGGGGCATTTTCCTGCCGCGCCTGCCATTTCATTGCAGATTTGTGACAATGTGACGGTTTTGTTGCAGTCACCCGCCGCAATGGGCATTCTTGGCTCAACAAGATCGGGAGATTGCCATGTTTGCCACGCTTACCCTCGGCTCGCTTCTGGCGGCGCAGGCCGTCACCGCCGTGATGGTGGAACAGCAGTACGAACAGCTGGATGTCGCTTACCGGGAACTGGCAGCAGGCGACGCCGCCACCGCCGTCACCGAGCTGGAGGCGGAGCTGCAAGACCATCCCGGCGATCCCGCGATCCTGATCAACCTGGGCACCGCGCATTCGATGCTGGGAAATTACGAGCGGGCCGAATTCTACTATCACGCCGCGCGCGAAAGCCAGGACAGCTACCGGCTGGAATTGGCCGATGGCCGCTGGGTGGATTCGCGCGATGCCGCGCGGCTGGCGCTGGCCACGGTCGAGCTGCGCGCACTCGCCGCGCGCTGACGCTTTCCCCACCGGGCCATTCCGGTCGCAGGCCGCCCATATATATAAGGCCGATATCAATGCCCGGCTGCCGCAAGGCGCCGGGCAATTGCATTGGGCGCTTGGTCTGTCACGACCTTGTCATTTGTTGTAAGCAAGGGCCTCGGATCGGAGGTTCTCGGTGATTCTGCGCCATTTTTCCATTGCGGGTGCCATTGCGCTGGGCGGGCTTGTTGCCTTGCCCGCGCAGGCTGACGTGCTGGAAGTGTCTGCCGAGGGCGAGGCGCAATGGATCGCCGGCCCAGTCACCGCGGTTGCCCTGTCGGCCAGCTACCTGGCCCCGGTCGCGCTGGTCGAGGTTCCCGCCGAAACTACTGCACTGGTGCCGGAAGGCGCGGTGGCCGACACCATGCAGCACGCTGCGGCTGTCCCGCCCGCCTATGCCCCCGTCATCATGCAGCTGGCCGAACGCTTCGACCTGTCGCCCGCCCTGCTGGAGGCGCTGGTATGGCAGGAAAGCCGCTGGCACGCCGACGCCGTTTCCTCTGCCGGAGCGCGCGGGCTGGCGCAGCTGATGCCCGGCACCGCGCGCGAAATGGGCGTGGACCCGGACAATCCCTATGCCAACCTGGAGGGCGGCGCGCGCTACCTGCGCGAACAGCTCGACCGCTTCGACGGCGATCTCGAACGCGCGCTGGCCGCCTACAATGCCGGGCCCGGCCGCGTGATCAGTTCAGGTGGCGTTCCGAATATTCGTGAAACACGGCTTTACGTCGCGGCCATCATGGGCCGCCTGGCAAACCATTCCCGGAGTACCGACTGACAATGAATTCGCTTTCCCGTTTCGTGGCGCTGCTGGCGCTGGTTGCTCCCTCTGCCGCCATGGCGCAGGATCCCGCCGGGTCCGGCCCGATCAACAATGCGCTGGCATGGATGCAGGGCACCTTGCTGGGTTCGGTCGCCACCGCCGTGGCGGTGATGGCGGTGGCCGCCGTGGGCTTCATGATGCTGACCGGCCGCATGAACTGGCGCTTTGGCGCCACCGTGATCCTGGGCTGCTTCATCATCTTCGGTGCTGCCAGCATCGTTGCCGGCATCCAGGGCGCCGCGGGCTGAGGCGGGACTGAACGCGATGCAACTCGTGCGCCACAGGGTCCATCGCGCGCTGACCCGCCCGCAGATGTTCGCCGGGGTGACGTTCAACTTCTTCGTGCTCAACGCGATCGTCTCGCTGGAGGCGTTCCTGATCACCAAGAGCTGGTGGGTCGCGCCGGTGCCGGTGGTGATGCACGTGGTGGGCTATCTCGCCTGCCTGCGCGAACCGCGCATTTTCGACTTGTGGCTGACCAAGGTCAGCAAGTGTCCCAGGGTGAAGAACTACAGCCGCTGGGGCTGCAACAGCTACGCCGCCTGATGCGCGGCGAGGAGCATGATTGATGGGTAACAAGTGGCTCGGAGCAGCGGCCTGGAGCGCGAAGGAAGCGCAGGCCGGCGATCGCCTGCCCTATGCGCGGCTGGTCGACCAGAACGTGCTGCAACTGCGCGATGGCTCGCTGATGGCCAGCTTGCAGGTTCCCGGCCTGCTGTTCGAGACCGAAGATACCCAGGCACTCAATAGCCACGCCGCCACCCGCGAGGTGATGCTGCGTTCCACGCTCGACGGGCGTTTCGTGCTCTATCACCACGTCATCCGCCGCCGGGTGAGCGTGGAGCTGGAAGCCAACTTTGCCGATCCGCTGTCCGCCCATATCGACCGCCGCTGGCGCGAGAAGCTGTCGAGCGGTTCGCTGTTCGTGAACGACCAGTTCGTGACGCTGGTGCGCCGCCCGGCGCGCGGCAAGGCCGGGCTGGCCGAACGCCTGGGCAAGCTGATGCGCCGCCGCCGCGAGGAGGAAGAGGTCGACCCCAAGGACCTGCGCACGCTGAAGTCCGCCATGCAGGCGATGGCCGCCAGCCTGGGTGACTATGGCGCGCAGCTGCTGGGCGACTATGTCGGCCCCTCCGGCCAGGCCAACAGCGAAGTGCTGGAACTGCTTTCGGCGCTCTACAACGGCGAGATGCGCCCGGTGCGCCGCCCCGATGCCGATACCGACGTGGGCCTGATGCTGCCTTACCGCCGCGCCAGCTTCGGGCTGGATGCGATGGAACTGCGCGGTTCGGGCGGGGCGGATTTCGCCTCGATCATCAGCCTCAAGGACTATCCCGACGCCACCAGCCCCGGCCTGCTCGATGCCATGCTGCGGCTGCCCTGCGAGATGGTGGTCTGCGAAAGCTTCGCCCCCGAAGACCGGCAGACCGCGCGCGAGAAGATCGACCTCGCCTTGCGCCGCCTCAAGAGCGCCGACGAGGAAGCCCAGGCCGAACGCCTGGAAATGCAATCCGCGCGTGACGAGCTGGGCGCGGGATCGGTGGCCTTTGGCGATCACCACCTCACCGTGCTGGTGCGCGAACGCAGCCTAGATCGGCTCGACGATGCCAGCGCCTCGGTCGCCGCCGCGCTGGCCGATACCGGCGCCATCGCCGTGCGCGAGGATACCAACCTCGAACCCGCCTTCTGGGGCCAGTTCCCCGGCAACGAACAGTTCCTCGTCCGCCGGGCGATGATCTCCACCGCCAACATGGCGAGCTTCGGCAGCTTCCACGGCATGGCGCTGGGCCAGGCCGAGGGCAACCACTGGGGCGATGCCGTCACGCTGTTGCAGACGACCAGCGCCACGCCGTTCTTCTTCAACTTCCACAACGGCGACCTGGGCAATTTCTCGGTGATCGGCCCCTCGGGTTCGGGCAAGACCGTGGTGATGA
>JAGREI010000246.1 GCA_020446625.1 Erythrobacter sp. | reverse complement strand
TAGCCGTCCCAGTGGCTGATTTCGGACCGGGCGCGGTCCATCCGGCCCTGGATCACCTCTTCGCTGTCGGTGCCCCGGCCACGCAAGCGGTGTTCCAGTTCCTCGATGCTGGGCGGCAGCAGGAACACGCGCACCACGTCCACCTCCATCCGCTGGTACAGCTGCTGGGTGCCTTGCCAGTCGATGTCGAACAGGAAATCCTGCCCGGCCTTCAGCCCCGCCTTGATCTGCGCCTTGGGGGTGCCGTAGCTGTTGCCGAAGACCTTGGCCCATTCGAGGAATTCGCCCGCCTCCACCATGGCATCGAAGCGCGGCTGGTCGACGAAGATGTAGTCCTTGCCGTCCACCTCGCCGGGGCGCATCGGGCGCGTCGTCACCGATACCGACATGCCGATCCCGTCGACCTCGGCCAGCAGCTTGCGCGCGATGGTGGTCTTGCCCGTGCCGCTGGGCGAGGACAGGATGAACATCAGCCCGCGGCGGGCGAGCGGTTGGGGCGAGCTGGTGGTGGAATCGGCCATGGGCCGCTATTGCGCAGGCGGTGCCTGCTGATCAAGTGCCGCAGCCTCGCTCTCCGCCGCTGCCTGTTCCAGCAGCGCGGCATCGCCCGCCTGCTGGGCAGCACGGCGGCCGCGCAGGCGATCATAGACCAACTTGCCCACCAGCCCGGTGCTGACCAGCGCCGCGCCCGGCACCGAGCGGGTGGCCATGCGCGCCACCGCCGCCGCGCCTAGCGTGCGCAGCAGCGTGCGGTTGTCGACGATCTGGCGCGCGGTTTCCGCACCGTAGCGGCTGGTGAGGAAGGCCCGCTCCACCGCCAGGCGCAGCAGGTAAGTGCCGGTGGCCATGGCCACATCGGCCAGCAGCAGGTTGGTGGCGGCATTGTCGCTGGGGCCGGGAACCTGCGGACGACCCGCCCGCGCCCGCACCCGGCGGCGAAGTTCCTCGCGGTCCAGTTGTTCGCTCATGCCAGTTGCTGGTTCATGCAGGCCCCCGTTGCCGGTGGGTGGGCGCTATTTCTTGCGCCCGAAATCGACCGTGACCACGTTCGAACCGTCTTCCGCCGGACTGGCGACGGGTTCGGGCGTGTCGTTTTCGGCATCGTCGTGTTCGGCGGGCAGCACGTCCTCGGCCGCCTGGAACTGCAAGCCGAAGTCCACCGCCGGATCGACGAAGGCGGTGATCGCGGCAAAGGGGATCACCAGCTTGGACGGGATCTGGTTGAAGCTCAGCCCCACCGAAAAACCGCGTTCGGAGACGTTCAGGTCCCAGAACTTGTTTTGCAGGACGATGGTCATCTCGTCGGGGAACCGTTCGCGCAAGGACGCGGGAATATCCACGCCGGGCGCGCCGGTCTTGAAGGTGATGTAGAAGTGGTGGCTGCCCGGCAGCGTGCCGCCGGCGCGCTCCACCGAGCCGAGCACCCGGCCCACCACGGCGCGCAGCGCCTCCTGCACGATCTCGTCGTAGGGGATCAGGCTGTCGGGCGTATCGTCGCTCATTGAGGCTAGGTGCAGATGCGGCGGCGCAAAATCAAGGTGCAATCGGCGCAATCGGCCCCCTTCGCGGCTTGCACGAGGCGAACATGCGCCTATAGGCTCCCCCTCATGCGCACCGGGCGAACAGAGCGAAAAACCGCCGAAACCGACATCCTCGTCGAGGTGAATCTCGACGGGTCGGGGAAATACGAGATTTCCACCGGAATCGGCTTTCTCGATCACATGGTGGAACAGTTTTCGCGCCATTCGCTGATCGACGTGACGCTGAAGGTGACGGGCGACCTGCACGTCGACCAGCACCACACCACCGAGGATTCGGCCATCGCGCTGGGGCAGGCGCTTAGCCAGGCGCTGGGCGACAAGGCCGGGATCGGCCGCTACGGCGAAGCCCATTCCCCGATGGACGAGACGCTGGCGCGCGTGGTGGTGGATATTTCGGGCCGCCCGTGGCTGGAATGGAAGGCCCGCTTCACGCAGGAAAAGCTGGGCGAATGGGATACCGAGCTGATCGAGCACTGGTTCCACTCGGTCGCGCAGTCGGCGGGACTGACGCTGCACTGCCAGGTGCTCTACGGCCAGAACAACCACCACGTGTGCGAGGCGCTGTACAAGGGCTTTGCCCGCGCCATGCGGCAGGCGGTGGAGCTGGACCCGCGCAAGGGCGGGGCGGTGCCAAGCACGAAGGGGCAATTGGGTGGCTGAAACGGCAGCATCGCTGCCGCAAGGCCGACTGGCCGCCCGCAGCGGGCGCAGCTTTGCTGCGTGTCTAGCGAGGACCGCGCGCCCGGAGGGGCGTGCGGAAAACCAATAATGGCCGAGGCGATTGCGCTCATCGATTACGGTGCGGGCAATCTGCACTCCGTCTACAACGCGCTCAACGCGGCGGGAGCTGGCCATGTGGCCGTGACCGCCGATCCCAAGCTGGTGCGCGGTGCCAAGCGGATCGTGCTGCCCGGCGTGGGCGCTTTCGGGGCCTGCAAGAAGGGGCTGTGGGGCATCCCCGGCATGATCGAGGCGCTGGAAGAGAGCGTGCTGGCCAAGGGCGTGCCGTTCCTGGGCATCTGCGTGGGGATGCAACTGCTCGCCACCCGCGGGCTGGAACATGGCAGCCACCTTGGCCTCGGCTGGATTCCCGGCGAGGTGCGGCTGATCGAGCGCACCGATCCCCAGATCCGCGTGCCGCACATGGGCTGGAACGACGTGGCGCTCAAACCGCACCACGCTGACCACGAATTGCTGGAGGCAGGCGAAGCCTATTTCCTCCACTCGTACCACTTCCAGCCCGATAACGGCCACCACGTTGCCGCCATGACCGACCACGGTGGCGGGCTGGTGGCAGCCGTGGCGCGTGACAACATCGTTGGCGTGCAGTTCCACCCGGAGAAGTCGCAAGGCTTCGGGCTCGACCTCCTCCGCCGTTTCCTGGAGTGGAAGCCATGATCGTATTTCCCGCCATCGACCTGAAAGGCGGCGAAGTCGTGCGGCTGGCCGAGGGCGACATGGCCCGCGCC
>JAGREI010000245.1 GCA_020446625.1 Erythrobacter sp. | reverse complement strand
GCGCCGCGCCATGCGCCACGCGCACCTGCTGGGCGCGGACAAGCCGCTGATGCACCGCCTCGTCCCCACGCTGGTGAGCGAGATGGGGCAAGCCTATCCCGAACTCGGCCGCGCGCAGGCGCTGATCACCGAGGTGCTCGAACGCGAGGAAACCCGTTTCCGCCAGACGCTGGAGAAGGGCCTGCGCCTGCTCGACGAGGAGAGCGCGGGGCTGGGCGAGGGCGACAGCCTGCCCGGCGAAACCGCGTTCAAGCTCTACGACACCTACGGCTTCCCCTACGACCTGACCGAGGACGCGCTGCGCAATCGCGGCGTGGCGGTGGACAAGGCCGGGTTCGATGCCGCCATGGCGCAGCAGAAGGCCGCCGCGCGCGCTGCCTGGAAGGGTTCGGGCGCAGCTGCCGACAGCGAAGTGTGGTTCGACATTGCCGAACGCGAAGGCGCGACCGAGTTCACCGGCTATGCCTCGACTGAAGGCGAAGGCCGGGTGGTGGCCTTGGTGGTGGACGGCAAGGAAGTGCCCTCGGCCAAGGCCGGGCAGGCGGTGACCGTGCTCACCAACCAGACGCCCTTCTACGGTGAAAGCGGTGGGCAGACGGGCGACGCCGGCAGCATCACCGCCGACAACGGCTTGCAGATCGCCATCAGCGACACCGGCAAGCCGCTCGGCCGCCTGCACGCGCACAACGGCACGGTGACTGCGGGCGAGGTGAAGGTGGGCGATACCGTCCACCTTGCCATCGACGCCGCGCGGCGCGATGCGATCCGCGCCAACCACTCCGCGACGCACCTGCTCCATGCCGCCCTGCGCGGCCACCTGGGTGAGCATGTGACGCAGAAGGGCTCGCTGGTGGCAGAGGACCGCTTCCGCTTCGACTTCTCGCACCCCAAGCCGCTGACGGCTGACGAGATCGCCGCGATCGAGGCCGAAGTGAACGCCGAAGTGCGCGCTAACGAGGAAGTCGTCACCCGGTTGATGAGCCCGGACGATGCCATTGCCGCCGGTGCCATGGCGCTGTTCGGAGAGAAGTACGGCGAGGAAGTGCGCGTGCTGTCGATGGGGCGCAAGGCTGCGGGCGGGCGCAGCTACTCGGTCGAACTGTGCGGCGGCACCCATGTGCGGGCGACTGGCGATATCGGGCTGTTCCGCATCATTTCCGAAGGCGCGGTCAGCTCGGGCGTGCGCCGGATCGAGGCGCTGACCGGCGAGGCTGCCCGGCAGTGGGTGGTGGGCCGCGAGGAAGCGTTGAAGGCCGTTGCCGCCACGCTCAAGACCGCGCCTGACGAAGTCGAAGCGCGCGTGGCTGCGCTGGTGGAGGAGCGCAAGGCGCTCGAACGCGAGCTGGCCGAAGCGAAGAAGGCGCTGGCGCTGGGTGGTGGCGGCGGGGCCGCGCCGCAGGCGGACGAGGAAGTGGCAGGCGTCAAGTTCTCCGGCCAGGTGCTGCACGGCATGAACCCCAAGGAACTTCGCGGCCTGCTGGACGAGGCCAAGAACCGGCTCGGTTCGGGCGTCGCGGCGATCGTCGCGGTGAACGAGGGCAAGGCGGCGGTAGCGGCTGCCGTGACTGACGACCTGACTGGACGTGTGAGCGCGGTCGACCTGGTGCGCGCGGGCGTGGAAGCCGTGGGCGGTAAGGGCGGCGGCGGGCGTCTGGACATGGCGCAAGGCGGCGGGCCGGATGGCGACAAGGCCGAGGCGGCGATTGCTGCGATTCGCGCGGCGCTGGCCAGCGTCGCGGCCTGATCGGACCGGGTAGCGAGTCGCCGCACCAGGCGCCCGCTACGCCTCCAGCGTGCTGGTGCGCAGCTTGGGCTTGTGTTCAAGCTCGCCGCCTTCCTTGATCTCATCACGGAATTCGTCGCGCTTTTCGTGGATCGAGGCGATCACGAAGCCCATCGGCACGCCGATGTCCACCAGTGCGGCCTCTGACAGCTGGAGCGAGCTTTCCAGCGTCTCGGGCACGGCGGTGCTGGCCCCGGCGCGGTAGAGCTCGGCGGCGTGCACGCTGTCTCGTGCGCGGGCGATGATCGGCAGCTGGGGATGCGCCTGGCGCAGCTTTCGCACCAGTTGCTGGGCAGACACGTGTTCGTCCATGGTCAGGATCACCGCCGGGGCGCGGTCGATCCCCAGGCGGTCGAGCACGTCGGTTCGCATGGCATTGCCCACGCGCACCTTGTAGCCTTCGCGCCGGGCCTGGTCGATCAGGGCCATGTCCGCATCGATGCCGACATAGGGCTTGTCGTGCATGTCGAGCATCTCGGCAACGATGCGGCCGACGCGACCAAAGCCGATGATCACCACGCGTTCGGCCTCGGCGCCGTCGTCGCTGCCATCCACCGGCGGGGCCTGTTCCAGTCGCCGCGCCGCCTTGCGCCCCAGCAGCGCCAGCAGCGGGGTGACCGTCAGGCCGATGGCGGTGACGATCTGCCAGAACTGCGCGGTTCCCGGCTGGATCAGCAGCGCGCCGGTGGCCGCCGACAGCACGATCAGCGTGGTTTCCGACGGGCTGGCCATCAGGATCCCCGTCTCGATCGCGGTGGAGCGCGCGGCGCCCATGAAGCGCAGCAGCACGCCCGTTACCAGCGCCTTCAGCACCAGCACGCAAACCACTGCCGCCAGGATCACCCACAGGTGTTCCCACAGCACCAGCAGGTCGATGCCCATGCCCACGGTGATGAGGAACACGCCCAGCGCCAGGCCCTTAAACGGCTCCATGATCCCTTCGACTTCGGTGTGGTACTCGGTCTCTGCGATCAGCAGCCCGGCGATCAGCGCGCCGACGATGGGCGAGAGGCCGACAAAGGCGGTGGCCAGGCTGGCCCCGATCACCACCAGCAGGCTGGCGGCGAGGAACAGCTCGGGGCTCTTGGTGCGGGCGGCCTGGGCGAACAGCCGCGGTAGCAGGAAGCGGCCCGCCACCATCATCACCAGCACCACCAGCAGCCCTTGCCACAGCGTGTCGAACAGGCCGGTCAGGCCCTCCTCCGCCGCGAAGGGGGCGAGCGCGCCGAGGAGGAAGATGACCGGCACGATCATGATGTCCTCGAACAGCAGCATCGACAGCGCCGCGCGGCCCACGGGAGTGTTGGTGCCCGAAATCGGCAGAACCAGCGCGGTGGAGCTGAAGGCCAGCGCCAGCCCCAGCGCCAGCGCGCCGGTCCAGTACTGCCCCAGCATCGAGAGGAAGGCGGCCAGGAGGCCCGCGATCACCAGCAGTTCCAGCGCCCCCAGCCCGAACACCAGCCGCCGCAGCTGCCACAGCCGGTTGAAGCTGAGTTCGAGGCCGATGGCGAACAGCAGCAGCACGATGCCGAATTCGGCAAACGGCTCCAGCCGGTCCGGATCGGAGATGGTGACGTAGTAGAGCCAGTGGTGCTCCATCACCATGCGCCCCAGGCCATAGGGGCCGACCAGCAGGCCGACCAGGATGAAGCCGATGATCGGCGTCACCCGGAAGCGGGCGAACAGCGGGATGACGATGCCCGCCGCGCCAAGGATGACGAGCGCATCGCTCATTACGGGGGAAAGGGCTTCGGCTCCGTGCATGGCACCAGCTATGCAGAGGCTTGTGGCCAGCGGCAACCGGCAAAGGGCGATTTCCGAAGGCCAAGGTGTTACAGGTGTGACACTGTCCAGGGGAAGGAATCTGTCCTTGCTGAAAACGTCCGGTTTCATGCCCGCAGGCAAGCAGCCAGGGGAGCCTGTAGGAAAGTGACCGATCCAGTGGTGATCGTGGGCGGCGGCCCGGCGGGGATGATGTGCGCGCTGCTGCTGGCGCGCGCCGGGATCGGCGTGCGGGTGCTGGAAAAGCACAAGGATTTCCTGCGCGATTTCCGGGGCGACACGGTCCACCCGTCTACCATGGAGGTGCTGCACCAGCTGGGGCTGCTCGAACGGTTCCTGCAACGGCCGCACGAGAATGTCGACGGCGCGCAGATCCGCGTGGCCGGGGTGGATTACACCATTGGCGACCTGTCGCACCTGAACGTGGCCGCGCCGTTCATCGCCATGATGCCGCAATGGGAATTCCTCGACTTCCTGCGTGACGAGGCGGAGAAATTTCCCGGATTCCAGCTGGAGATGGAAGCCGAAGTCACCGGCTTCACCGAGGAGGAGGGGCGCATTGCCGGGGTGCAGCTGGCCGACGGCAGCCACCGCCGCGCAAGCCTGCTGACCATTGCCTGCGACGGGCGCGGATCGCTGGTGCGGCGGCAGGCCATGCTGCCCGTCACCCAGCTGGGCGCGCCGATGGACGTGCTGTGGTTCCGCCTGCCCAAGCACCCGCACAACGGCGAGAAGCTGCGCGGCGCGGTTGATACCGGGCGCATGATCGTGCTGATCGACCGGCGCGATTACTGGCAGGTGGCCTTCCTCATCCCCAAGGGCGCGGCAGACGCGGTGCGGGCGAAGGGCGTGGGCTGGATCCGCGAACAGTGCCAGGCGGCCTTTCCCGAACTGGACCTGGGCGGTGCGGGCGGGCTGGAAAGCGAGGCGGACCTGTTCCTGCTGTCCGTGGCGCTGGACCGGCTCGATACCTGGCACCGCCCCGGCCTGCTCGCCATCGGTGACGCGGCCCACGCGATGAGCCCGATCGGCGGGATCGGCATCAACCTTGCGATCCAGGATGCGGTGGCGACGGCGAACCTGCTGTGGCAGCGGCTGGCCATGGGCCGGCCTGCCGACGACCTGTTGCAGCAGGTGCAGCAACGCCGCCTGTTTCCCACCCGCGTAATCCAGGCCGGACAGAAGGCGGCGCAGGACAACGTGATTGGCGCGGTGCTGTCGGGCCAGCCGATCACCCGCGCGCCGTGGCCGGTGCGGCTGCTGAACCGCGTGCCGCTGCTGCGCCGGATTCCGGGGCGGATCATCGGCCTTGGCGTGCGGCGCGAACGGGTGGAAAGCCCGCTGGCCTGACGCCGCCCTAGCCAAGCGCGCAAGAGGCGCTAAGCATGGCACCCATGCAGACTGCCACGATCATCGCGCTCGCGCTCTATTTCATCCTCATGCTCGCCATCGGTGTGTTCGCGTGGAAGCGATCGACCGCCGATAGCGAGGGCTACCTGCTGGGCGGGCGGCAATTGCATCCGGCGGTGGCGGCTCTTTCCGCCGGGGCCAGCGATATGTCGGGCTGGCTGCTGCTGGGCCTGCCGGGCGCGCTCTACCTGTCGGGGCTGGTGGAAGCCTGGATCGGGATCGGCCTGTTCGTGGGCGCCTTCGTCAACTGGATCGTGGTCGCGCCGCGCCTGCGGCAGCAGACGGTGGAATACGGCAATGCGCTGACCATCCCCGAACTCCTCGCCAACCGCTTTCCCGGCCACGCGGTGGCGCTGCGTGTGGTGTCCGCCGTGATCATCGTGGTGTTCTTCGCGGTCTATTCCGCATCCGGCCTGGTGGGCGGCGGCAAGTTGTTTGAAAGCACGCTGGGCGGGGGCGAGGTCATGGGCCTGTCGCCCTATATGGCGGGCGTGCTGCTCACCGCGCTGGTGGTGCTGGCCTATACCGCGGTGGGCGGCTTCCTCGCCGTCAGCCTCACCGATTTTGTGCAGGGGCTGATCATGGTGACGGCGCTGGTGGTGATGCCGCTGGTGGTGCTTTACGGGGAGGGCGGCGGCGGCCTGGCGCAGATGCGGCAGACGCTGGACGCGGTCGATCCCTCGCTGCTCAGCTGGACGCAGGGGCTGACGCTGGTGGGCTTCCTCTCGGCTGTCGCCTGGGGGCTGGGTTATTTCGGCCAGCCGCACATCATCGTGCGCTTCATGGCCGTGCGCGAGGGCGGGGTGCCTGCCGCGCGCAATATCGCGATGACCTGGATGGCGGTCTCGCTGATCGGCGCAATCGGCATTGGCCTGGCGGGCCGCGCCTATGTCGAGCGCAATCCGGCAATCGAACTGGCGGACCCGGAGACGGTGTTCATCCTGCTGGCGAACACACTGTTCCACCCCTTCGTGACGGGTTTCCTGCTGGCGGCGCTGCTGGCGGCGATCATGTCGACCATTTCCAGCCAGCTGCTGGTCAGCTCCAGCTCGCTGACCGAGGATTTCTACCGCCTGTTCCTCAACAAGCAGGCGACCGAGCGGCAGGCCGTGACCGTGGGCCGCATCAGCACCGCGCTGGTGGCCGTGGCCGCGATCCTGATCGCCAGCGATCCCGAGAGCGGTGTGCTGTCGTTGGTGTCCAACGCCTGGGCAGGCTTCGGCGCGGCCTTCGGCCCGCTGATCGTGCTCTCGCTGACATGGAAGCGCATGACAGGCGCGGGCGCGGTGGCGGGCCTCGTCACGGGCGCGGTGGTGGTGATGGCGTGGATCTTCACCGGCACGGGCGCGGCGACGGGGATCTACGAGATCATTCCGGGCTTCGTGGCCGCGTGGCTGGCGATCTGGGGGGTGAGTCTGGTGACGCGGCCGAAGGCTGCCTAACCCCCACCCGGCCCATGCTGCCGCGCGGGCGGCGCGCCGGTCGGTTCGGTGCTGCCCGCCGATCCCTTTTGCTCCCACTCGATGCGGTAGAGGTCGAAGCGGCGGTCGGCGAGGTTGCGGACCGTGCCTTCGGCGCGGGCCCAGGCGAGGTCTGACAGGTTCACGTCGCTGATCGTCAGCGTTTCCACGTTTTCGCTGGCTTCCGCCGCGATGCCGTCGCGGGCGAAGGGGAAGTCGCAGGGCGTCAGGATGCAGCTTTGCGCGTACTGGATATCCATGTTGCCGACATTGGGCAGGTTGCCGACGTTGCCGCTCAAGACGACGTAGCACTGGTTCTCGATGGCGCGGGCCTGCGCGCAGTAGCGCACCCGCATGTAGCCTTGCCGTGAGTCTGTGCAGAACGGCACGAAGATGATCCGCGCGCCTTCGTCGACCAGCCGGCGGGCCAGTTCGGGGAATTCGCTGTCATAGCAGATCAGCACGCCGATGGGGCCGCAGTCGGTCTGGATCACGTCCACGCTGTCGCCGCCGCGGATGTTCCACCAGTAGGCTTCGTTGGGGGTGGGGTGGATCTTTTCCTGTTCGTGGATCGACCCGTCGCGCAGGCACACCAGCGCGATGTTGTGGATGTCGCCATCGTCCATCCGCGTGGGGTGGCTGCCGCCGATCACGTTGATGTTGTACTTCAGCGCCATCTCCGACAGCGCCTCGCGGATGCGCGGGGTATATTCGGATAGCCGCTCGATGCTCTCCAGCGGCGACAGTTCCTCCGCCTCCGCGCTCAGCAGCATCAGCGTGAACAGTTCGGGAAACAGGATGAAGTCTGCCTCGTAATCGGCTGCAACATCGACGAAATAGCGGATCTGGCCGATGAATTCGTCGAAGTCCTTAACCGCGCGCGCCTGCAACTGGCAGGTGGCCACGCGCACGCTTTCGACATCGCGGGGAACGCGCGGGCGGGGGCCGGCTTCCTGGTCGACGAAGGGGTTGCGCCAGACCATCTGCACCGCATTGCCGCGACTGCGCTTGTCCTCGGGCAGGTAATTGGCCAGCACGCCCAGCGGTTCGAACCCGTTGGCCAGCTGGAAGCGCAGCACGGGATCATGGATCTTCCCGGCAATCACCTTGTCGAGATAGTCCTGCGCGCTATCGACCCGCCGCCAGCTGCGCGCGAGGTTGGGCATCCGCCCGCCGAAGACGATGCCCTTCAACTCCTCGCGCTCGGCCAGCTTGCGGCGTTCTTCGTAGAGCCGCCGCCCCAGCCGCGTGCCGCGCACCGTGGGGTCGACGCACATCTCGTAGCCGTAGAGCCATTCGCCGTGTGGATCGTGGCGGCTGCCATAGCCGTTGCCGGTGATCTCGTCCCAGCTGTGCGGGCGCAGCGCCTTGTCGCCGCCGATGCGCATGGTGGCGCAGTAACCCACCAGCTTGTCGTCCAGCACGGCGACGAAGCAGCCTTCGCGGTAGTTGTTCAGCTGCCCGCGAATCTCGCTCTGGGTATAGGGTGCAAAGTCTTCGTAGACGCGGCGGGCCAGGCGGGCGATCGCCGGAATGTCACCGATCTTCGCGGGACGGATTTCAAGCCGGGCCTTGGTCATGGGCGGAACCTAACCTCCAGATGCAACAATGCGGGCGCCGCCGGAGCGACGACCCGCACTGTAGGAAAGATCGGGAAGTAAGGGAGTTCCGGGCCGATCAACCCAGCCCCTGCGCCGCCATTTCGGCTTCGAGCGCCTCGACGATGGTTTCGAAGAACTGCTCGGTGGTCATCCACGGCTGGTCCGGGCCGATCAGCAGCGCCAGGTCCTTGGTCATCTTGCCTTCTTCCACGCAGCGGATGCAGACCCGCTCCAGCGTTTCGGCAAACTTGGTGACTTCGGGCGTGCCGTCGAAGCGGCCGCGATAGATCAGGCCGCGCGTCCAGGCGAAGATGCTGGCGATCGGGTTGGTCGAGGTCGCCTTGCCCTGCTGGTGCTGG
>JAGREI010000017.1 GCA_020446625.1 Erythrobacter sp. | reverse complement strand
CGTCGCCGTTGGCGATGCGCAGCGCCAGGCCCTCGGCAATCGCGGTCTTGCCGGTGCCGGGTTCACCGATCACCACGGGGTTGTTCTTGGTGCGCCGGGCGAGGATCTGGATCACCCGGCGGATTTCCTCGTCGCGGCCGATCACCGGGTCGAGCTTGCCGTCGCGGGCCTTCTGCGTCAGGTCCTGCGCGTACTTCTTCATCGCGTCGTAGGCGGCTTCGGCATTGGCGCTGTCGGCGGTCTTGCCCTTGCGCAGCTCGTTGATGGCGGAATTGAGCGCCTGCGGATCAAGGCCCGCTGCGGCAAGCGCGCCCGCCGCCTTTGTGCCCTTGGCCATGGCCAGCGCCAGCAGCAGCCGTTCGACGGTGACGTAGGAATCGCCCGCCTTCTCGGCCAGTTGCTCGGCCTGGTCGAGCACGCGCACGGCATCGTTGTCGAGGCCGGGCTGCTGCTGCGCCCCGCCCCCGCTGACCGCCGGGATCTTCGCCAGCAGGCCATCGACTTCCTGCACCGCGCGGCCAGGATTGCCCCCGGCGCGCTGGATCAGGCCCGCGGCCATGCCCTCGTCATCCTCCAGCAGCGCCTTCAGCACGTGCTCCGGGCTGATGCGCTGGTGATTGTTGCGGATGGCAACGGTGAGCGCTGCTTGCAGGAAGCCGCGCGCGCGATCGGTGAACTTGTCGAGATTCATGCCAGTCCCTTACCTAAAGGAGGTTCCCTTTACCTCTGTCCCCGATCAGATAGTGTTGCCTTTTCGCAACACAAGTGTCGCCCGACCGCAATTTTCGGCCCTTGGTCGATTTTCGGGCACGGCAGGAGAATAGCGCCAGAAAGCCTCTTCCACCAGCGAGCCGAGGTGCTATCCGGTTGCACATGAAATGGAATCTCGCGCTTCGTCCGCTCGCTTCACTCGCCGTTGCCCTTGCGCTGACGGCCAGCCCGATCACCAGCCTGGCGCAGCAGGCCCCCGCGCCCGCCGCCGCCAGCGCGGACAGCAGCCAGACCGCTTCGCTCGACGAGCTGATCGCTGCGGTCGACATCCCCTACGAGACCTTCACGCTCGATAACGGCCTGACCGTGGTGGTCCACACCGATCGCAAGGCGCCGATCGTGGGCGTGACCACATACTACCGCGTCGGATCGCGCAGCGAACCGCGCGGGCGCACCGGCTTTGCCCACCTGTTCGAACACCTGATGTTCACCGGCAGCGAGAACGTGCCCAACTTCGACATCCCGCTGGAAGCGGCAGGCTCCACCGGCACCAACGGTTCCACCAGCTACGATCGCACCAACTATATCGAGGCCGTCCCCACCGGCGCGCTGGACCTGGCGCTGATGATGGAAGCCGACCGCATGGGTTACCTGCTCGGCACGATCAACCAGGAACGGCTCGATAACCAGCGCGGCGTGGTGCAGAACGAAAAGCGGCAGGGCGACAACGAACCTTACGGCCTGCTGGAATACCGGCTGGCCGAAGGGCTGCTGCCGGTGGGCCATCCCTATCGCCACTCGGTGATCGGTTCGATGGCAGACCTGGACGCGGCCAGCCTGGCCGACGTGCGCCAGTGGTTCACCGACAACTATGCCCCCAACAACGTGGTGCTGGCCCTCACCGGCGATATCGACGCGGCCACCGCGCGCCCGATGGTGGAACGCTGGTATGGCGCGATCCCGCGCGGACCGGACGTGCAGACCTTTGCCGCTGGCCCCGTCACCCTTCCCGCGCCGGTGATGGACGAGATGACCGACCAGGTGCCGCTGGAACTGCTGGTGCGCGCCTGGACCGGGCCGGACATGCAGGATCCCGACGCCACCTCCTTGCAGGTGGGCATGTATATCCTGGGTGGCCTCAATTCCTCGCGCCTCGACAATTCGATGGTGCGCGGGGAAGAAGTGGCCGTCAGTGTATCGGGCTATTACCAGGCTTACGAACAGATCGGCTACGCCCAGGCCATGGTGCAGGTGCGCCCTGACCATACGCGCGAGGAGGCCCTGGCCCTGCTCGACGCCGAATTCGCCCGGATGCTGGCCGAAGGGCCGACGCAGGACGAACTGAACCGCGCCACCACGCAGATAGCATCGGGCATGATCGGCTCGCTCGAACGCGTCGGCGGCTTCTCGGGCAAGGGTTCGATCCTGGCCGAAGGGCTGCTCTACACCGGCGATGCCAGCTGGTATCGCACCGAGCTGGAACGCATGGCCGCGCTGACGCCGGAAACGGTGCGCCTCGCCATGCAACGCTGGCTGTCGCGCCCCAGCTACACGCTGGCGATCGTGCCGGGCGAACGCACGCTGGACGGCGGCGAAATGGGCGGCTGGGGTGACGAGGCGACCAATCCGCCGCCCGCACCCGACGCAGGCGCCCCGGTCGAAGTGACGCGCACCGGCCCCGCGATCGAACTGCCCACCCCCGCGCCGGTGGGCGAACTGACCTTCCCCGCAGTGGAAACCGCCACGCTTTCCAATGGCATCGAAGTGCGGCTGGCCCGGCGCACCTCGGTTCCCAAGGTATCGCTGGCCATGGTCTTCGATGCCGGGTCGGTGGTGGACGGGCCGGGCCGCTACGGCACGCACGGAACCATGGTGGACATGCTGTCCGAAGGCACCACCAGCCGCAGCGCCGAGGAAATCGCGGTGGAGCAGGAATCGCTGGGCGCATCGCTGTCGGTCAGCGCCGGGGCGGAAAGCACCACCGCCTCGCTCACCGCGCTGACGCCCAACCTCACTCCGTCGCTGGCCCTGCTGGCCGACGTGCTGCGCAACCCCGCCTTCACGCCCGATGCCATGGAACGGGTGCGCAGCCAGCGCCTGGCCGCCGTGGCCGAGGAACTGAGCACGCCGGCCAGCATTGCCGCCCGCGCTTTCGCCCCTGCCGTCTACGGCGCGGATCACCCCTATGCCCATGCTTCCAGCGCGGGCGATGCAGCGGTAATCGAAGGGCTGAGCGTGGCTGCCATGCAGGCCGATCACGCCACCTGGATCCGCCCCGAAACCGCGCACATCACCGCCGTTGGCGATGTGACCATGCCCGAACTGCTGGCCGCGCTGGAAGCGACCTTCGGTGACTGGCACGGCCCCGGCACGCCGGTGCCGGCGCGCGATGTCACGCAGCCCGCCCCCGCGCCGCAGCCGCGCATCGTGATGGTGGACCGGCCCAATTCGCCGTCCAGCTACCTGATCGTGGGCCGCGCCACGCCGCTGTCCGGCCCTGCTGCCAACATGGAAGCGCTGGACCTGGCCAACGAGGTGATGGGCGGCGGCTTCCTGTCGCGGCTCAACACCGACCTGCGCGAAACCCGTGGCTGGACCTACGGCATCGGCTCGGGGATCACCGAGGCGCAGGGGCCGCGCGTGCTGCGCGTGCAGACCCAGGTGCAGGCCGACCGTACGGCGGATTCGATCCGCGTGATCATGGACCAGATGGCCGCCTACCCGGCGGAACGCCCGGTGGACGACGTGGAATTCCAGCGCGTGACCGATGGCAACGTGCGCAACATGCCCAACCGTTTCGAAACGAACGGCCAGGTGCTGGGCGCATTGCTGGCCAACCAGCGCAACCACCGCGACGATCGCTACCAGGCGCGCCTGCCGGAAATCTACCGCGCCATCACCGAGGAGCAGATCGACGCGGCCGCCGCCACCTATCTGCAACCGGACAACCTGACCGTGGTAATCGTGGGCGACCGCGCCGCGATCCAGGACCAGCTGGACAGCCTCGGCACCGAAATCGACTACGTCGACGCCGACAGCCTGTGAACGGGAAAGGAAACAACAATCATGTCTGACGTGGGCGGAACCTACGATTTTTCGATCAGCACCCCGATGGGTGAACAGACCGGCACCTTCACCGTGATCCCTTCGGCGGACGGCACCAGCTTCACCGGCAGCCTGTCGGGCGGCATGGGGTCGATGGACGTGCAGGACGGCCGCATCGACGGCCAGGTGCTCAGCTGGACCATGCAGATGACCAGCCCCATGCCGATGAAGCTGGACGGCGAAGCCACGGTGGACGGCGACAGCGTTGCCGGGAAGATCAAGGCCGGTTTCATGGGGTCGATGCCCTTTACCGCCACCCGCCAGGGCTGACGAAAAAGCTTGTAACCGGGCGCCAGCCCCGCGCTAAAAGGCGCTCGTGTCGAACATGAGCGCCTTTTTCATCCTGATTCCCGCGATGTACGCGCTGTTCGCGCTGGCGCTGGGCCTGATCGCGATTGTCGACCGGCAGCTGATCGCGGCGCGCTGGGCGGCGCTGGGCTTCTTCATCGCCTTCGTCTCGATCTCGGTCGATGGCTATCGCACCCCCGAAGGCTATCACTGGGTTGCCTGGTTCACCGTGACCGGGCATTTCCTCGCCTTGTTGGTGATGGTGCAGGCCTTCCTGTCGCGCCACGGCCGCTACGTGCCGCGATCGGCGGTGCTGGTGGCCTTGCTCAGCGCGATCTACGTCATGCCGGCCATGCCCTGGGCGCCGCCCTACACCTCGCGCGGGCTGATCGTGCAGGCGGTGGGGACGGTGGTGATCCTGTGCGGCGTGCCGGAAATGTGGCGCGCGCGGCACAAGTCCACCGTCGACCTGTTCGCTTTCGGCGTGCTGCTGGCGGCGGGCCTGTCCTATGCCGGGCGATCGGTGTTCCTGCTGCTGCACCCGATCGGCAACCGGCTGGAGGACGTGGCGGCCTTTCTCGACGGCCTGAACATGGTGCTGCATTCGGCCAGCGCGCTGATGGGCATGTGCGTGGGCATCGTGCTGATGATGATGATCGGCCATGACATGGTGCGCGGGCGGATCGAGGAAGGCGAAGTCGATGCCCTGACCGGGGTGGGCAACCGGCGGCGGCTGGAACGCGAGCTGGAGGAGGACCAGCGCGATCCCGGCCGGACCGGCGGCGTGCTGGTGATCGACCTCGACCACTTCAAGCGCATCAACGACAACTTCGGCCACGACGCGGGCGACACCGTGCTGCGCGCGGTGGGCGCGGGGCTGAACGCGCAGTTCGCCGGGATCGGCACCATCTGTCGCACCGGCGGCGAGGAATTCGTGGTGCTGGTGCCGCCCGCCTTCTGCGCCGAAGTGGCGCCACTGGCCAGGGCCACCCGCGCGATGATCGCCGGGCTATCCTTCACCGGCGCGCTGGCGCAGCTGCGCGTCACCGCCAGCATCGGCCTGCACCTGCGCGAGGAAGGCGCGGGCCTGCACGAAACGATCCGCCGCGCCGACCAGGCCGTCTACTGCGCCAAGACCGACGGGCGCGACCGGGTGGTGCAGATCGTGCGCGAGAACGGCCTGCAACTGATGCGGGCGGTGGCCTAGAACTTGCCGCGCAGCGCCTGGTAAGCCGCCGCCGTGGCGGTATTGGCCAGGTTCAGCGAGCGGATATGGTCAGACCGCATCGGCAGGTTGAACATCCGCCCGGCATGGGCGGTGCAAATGCTCTTGGGCAGCCCCTTGGTCTCGCAGCCGAACACCAGCAGTGCATCGTCCGGATAGTCCGCATCGTAGAACGATGTCGGGCCAAATTCCTCGAACAGGAACAGCTGGTCAGGGCGCGGCTGGCGCTCGGCCAGAAACGCCTCCCAGCTGCGGTATTCCGCCAGCCGCACATGCTGCCAGTAATCGAGGCCAGAGCGTTTCAGCCGCTTGTCGCTGATGACGAAACCCAGCGGATGGATCAGCACCAGCTCGATATCCAGCGCCACGCAAGTACGCCCCACCGCGCCGGTATTGCCGGGGATTTCCGGGTGGACGAGGACGATGGAAGTCATGCGATCACCAAGCTGTGGCTAACGAAAAATGCTGATTGCATAGCCCCTTGCCGCATACTACCCCTGCTGTTCAACTTGTCGGCAGACAGGCAGGGGTCGCACCCAACCATCCGGTTGCTCAATCACTTGCCATGGATGCAACAACGGAGGGGAAGACTACATGAACGGAATGAAGATCGGGCTGCTTGCAGCCCTGTTGTCGGCTGCGTCCGCACCGGCCCTGGCGCAGGATGCCGGGCAGTGCGAACTGCACGTGTACCCCACGCTGGAAGGCCAGGCGCAGACGACGTCGCTGCTGTCGGGCTTCGGCGTGATCGGCGCAGTGGCCGACGCCGCCGGGCACGAGGACGAGAACGTGTCCGACGCCGAATACCTGCGCGATGCGCTGGGGCCGCGGTTCCAGGTCGAATCGTTCCAGTCGATCGACCTCGTCGCGGCGATGAACCTGCCCGAAGGCACCCAGGTGTTCTACGAAACCCCGATTGCCGACCGTGACATCACCACCGAAGTGCGAACGCGCCTGGGCGAGAGCACCGCGCCTTGCTACATGGAACTGATCGTCACCCAGAACCTCTACCTGAAGCGCGCCATCTATGGCCGCTCGCTCAACAACCGCTTCATCTTCAAGGATTTCCGTGACGGCGTGACCGAGGCGCGGATGGTGCGCGGGCGCGGCGGCAACGGCCTCAGCCAGTTCCCGCCGGAAACCCCCGAGGAACGCGATGCCGCCAATGCCGACCTGCGGCAGGCGTTCCTGGCGAACTTCGACGAATATGCCGCGCGCTTCCGTCGTTAAGGCCATGCGGATGGGCAGCAGTCCGGCGCTGGCAGCGCTGGTGCTGGCGCTGCTGCCCTCCCCCGCATTTGCCGATCCCGATGACTATGTCGCACCCGCGGCGCGCGAGGTCGAACCCGCACGCCCGCTGGCGGTGATGGTCCTGCAACCGCGCGTGGCCAGCAGCATCGAGCTGGGCCGGATCCTGTTTCCCAGCGGCGGCGGCGGCATTCTCGGCACGCTGATCATCGACGGGCAGAACAACATTCCCGAACGGCTGGCCGCCAGCGCGCTGGCGCGCGCCGAGGAACGGATCGTGCCGCTGGTGGCCGTGCTGGAGGATTTCGACGTTGCCTCGCTCGCCAAGGAAGCGACGATGGCGGCGATGGCGGAAACGTCGTGGCTGGGTGCCAGCCCGCCCGAACTCTACGCCCCTGCCCGCCCGGCTGGCGCGGCGGAGGATGACGGGCCGGTCTATGTTTCCACCACCTATCGCGAAGGCATGGTCGGCCGCGAATCGAACGATACCGAGGCGGGAGCGGCCTGGGCCGCCGATGTCGCCGCCGCGCAGGCCGCCTTCCGCGCCGCGCACGCCGATGCGCCCGAGCTGGCGCAGGTGCTGTGGCGCTACCAGATGTCGCCCGACTTCACGCAGGTGCAGGTGATCGCGGACGTCTCGCTGTCACGGCAAGGCACCGGCTTCTACAACCAGCAGCTGATCTCGATCGTGCGCCTGAACCGTCCTTCCTTCATCGAGGAGGAAAACGTCGCGCGCTGGGCGGACAATGATGGCGCGCTGGTGCAGGCGGCGCTTGCCAGCGCCTTCGCCCGCGCGGGCGAAGTGCTGCCCTCCATCATGGCGCTCGACCAGGCGGGCTTCACCGAAGCCACCGACCGCCGCCGCGAAAGCGTCACCAGCGCGGGCTACCACGGCCCGGTACTGCTGCGCGACGAGACCGGCCCGGTATTCTGGGCGCGCGACGGCGACCAGGGGCTGGCGGCTTTCGTGACGGTACAGGTGGCGGCGGAGTAGGGTGGCGGCGGGTTAGTAGATTTCGCCGAAATGCCAACCTGTCAGCCCGAGGGCGAATTCGCCGAACTCGCGCACGGGTCCGTCTTGCGGCGACCAATACTGGATGAAGCGATACTTTTCGCCATCGAGCTGCTCCACCGACCACGTCGCGCCATCGAGACCCATGTCATGGCAAGGGTCGGCCACACGATCCATCAAAGCTGCGCCTTCGGTCAATTCGAGCAACCGACCAACTTCATTTCGATCAAGATCGCGACTTTCCGTTCTCGACAAGCTTCCAGGCTCATAACCACCGGCACCAGAGGTCTGTGTTGCCACAAGCGACCAGCGACCGTTGGCAGTTTCAGTAAGTCTTACAAAGACAGGTGGATCGAAGGACGGTAGCCAGATGAGCCGATATTGCTGAATGACGCTGGCATCTTCGCGAACATAATCAGTCAAACTACGCTCGCCCGCCGCGCTGAGAAAACTCGTATACCAATCGAGATGTTCGCTGTCAGCAATAGGTCGGTAGGTTAGTCCAGTCGCGTTCCGATACGAATTGTAACAGCCATTCTCGATCTCAGCGAGATTGGCGGGCAAGACGTGACCATCAGAATAGGTCAGGTCTTCAACGTCGATTGCCACCTTGGGCTCGCGCTCAAGTGGGCGGGCAATCTCATCACATCCAACGCAGGCCAACATGATTGACACAAGAAGGACCGAAACACGCAGCATGATTTAATGTATCATACCAGACGACTCCCGCCTACCCCAGCTTGTCCTTCAGCAGCTGGTTCACCACCGCCGGGTTGGCCTTGCCCTGCATCG
>JAGREI010000244.1 GCA_020446625.1 Erythrobacter sp. | reverse complement strand
CACGCCTTCTTCCCAGCCGGGCAGGTAGACGTGATCGAATTCCAGCCCCTTGGCCGCGTGCATGGTCATCACGGTGAGCTTTTCCTCGTCATCGCCGCGGTCGTTGTCCATCACCAGGCTGACGTGTTCGAGGAAGTGGCCCAACGTGGCATAGTCCTCCATCGCGCGCGCCAGTTCGACGAGGTTATCCGCACGGCCCGCGCTCTCCGCCGAACGGTCGGCCTTGAGCATGGCGTCATAGCCGCACTCGTCCAGCACGGCGCGCAGCAGGTCTGCCGGGGTGACGGCCTCGGCCATTTCGCGCCAGCGCAGGAATTGCGCCATCAGCTGCCCGATGGTGCCGCGCGCGCGGGGCGGCAGTTCGTCGGAGTCCGCCAGTTCCAGCGCGGCGGCGGCCAGCGGCTGGCCGGTCATGCGCGCGTGGCGGTGCATCGTCTCCAGCGCCTTGGCCCCCAGGCCGCGCTTGGGCTGGTTATGGATACGCTCGAATGCCAGGTCGTCGGCGGGCTGGGCGATCACGCGCAGGTAAGCCAGGGCATCGCGCACTTCGGCGCGTTCGTAGAAGCGGAAGCCGCCCACGATGCGATAGGGCAGGCCGATCTGGATGAAGCGGTCTTCCAGTTCGCGCGTCTGGTATTGCGCGCGCACCAGCACCGCGACCTGTTCCAGCGAAGCGCCCTCGCGTTCGAGCCGTTCGGCTTCCTCGCCAATGCGGCGGGCTTCCTCCGGCCCGTCCCACACGCCGATCACGCGCAGCTTCTCGCCCGGCGGCAGTTCGGTCCACAGCGTCTTGCCCAGCCGCTGCGAATTGGCCGCGATCAGCCCGCTGGCGGCGGCGAGGATCTGCGGGGTGGAGCGATAGTTCTGTTCCAGCCGCACCACGCAGGCGCCGGGAAAATCCTTTTCGAACCGCAGGATATTGGCCACCTCGGCCCCGCGCCAGGAATAGATCGACTGGTCGTCATCCCCCACCACGCAGATGTTCTTGCGGGTCTGCGCCAGCAGCCGCAGCCACAGGTACTGGACGGCATTGGTATCCTGGTACTCGTCCACCAGGATATACTTGAACCGCTGCTGCCATGATTCCAGCACGTCGCGGTGGCGGCGGAAAATGTTGAGCATGTGCAGCAGCAGGTCGCCAAAGTCGCAGGCGTTGAGGGTGATCAGCCGGGCCTGGTAGGCGCGGTAGAGTTTCTGCCCCTTGCCATTGGCGTAGCTTTCGTTGTCGACGGCGGTCAGGTCATCCGGGTTGAGGCCGCGGTTCTTCCAGCTGTCGATCAGGCCCGCCAGCTGGCGTTGCGGCCAGCGTTTCTCGTCGATCCCGGCTTCCTGGATCATGGCCTTGAGCAGGCGCAGCTGGTCGTCGGTGTCGATGATGGTGAAGTTCGATTGCAGGCCGACCAGTTCGGCATGGCGGCGCAGCATCTTGGCGCAGATGGCGTGGAAAGTGCCCAGCCAGGGCATCCCCTCCAGCGCGCCGTTGGTCAGCGTGGCGACGCGTTCGCGCATCTCGCGCGCGGCCTTGTNNTGTTGGTGAAGGTGACGCAGAGGATCTCGCTGGGCCAGGCCAGCCGTTCGCGCACCACATGCGCCAGCCGGTGGGTAAGCGCGGCGGTCTTCCCCGTGCCTGCGCCTGCCAGCATCAGCACCGGGCCTTCGGTGGTCAGCACCGCCTGCTGCTGCGGCGGGTTGAGGTGGGCAAGCCACTGGGGGACCGCGCGAGCGGGCAGGGAATCGGCGGGGGCAGGGCGATCGGTCACCCGCGAACAGTTAGGGAACGCGGACGCATGGCGCAAGGAACCTCCACCGCCTTTGCGGGTTTGGGAGAGGACGGGACATGCAAAAGGAAGCTGTGCCATGAATGCCCCCCTCAAAGCCCTGGCCACCCTGATCGCGCTTGGCCTCACCGCCACCGCCATGCCGGCCTTCGCCGCCCAGCAGCACGACCGCGCGCCCACGGCGCAAGTGGTGGACCGCGATGCCCACGGCCGCGCCACCGTGGTGCGGGTGGACGGGCGCGACTATGCCGTGTGCCGGCAGGGCCGCGAGGACGAATGCATCAACCCGCGCGAGGCCGGGCTGAACTTCGGCAACGTGCCGATCGACTACTGGCCGGGTCAGCCTGCCAGCCAGATCGACCACCCGCTGCCGCAGCATCAGCCGGCGCGGAACTGACCGCTGATCCCGGCTCGCGCCTTGCCCCCTGGGGGCGCGGGCCGGGGCGGCGTTTTCGCCTGCGCGGCGATCCGTGCTAGGTTGCGCGCCAGCAGCCGGAGAATGCCGCCATGAGATTGCTGGCCACGCCTTGCCTTTCCCTCTCGCTCTCGCTCTCCTTTTCCCTGTGCCTTGCCAGCGCGCCCGCGCTGGCCGCGCCGCAGCAGGACGGCGCGGACGATCATGCCCCGCAAGCCGAAGTGATCGAACGCGGCGCCCAGGGCCGCGCCACGCGCGTGCGGGTGGACGGGTTCGAAGTCGACGTCTGTCGCGAGGGGCAGCAGGATAGCTGCATCAATCCGCACGAGGCGGGGCTCGATTTCGGCGGGGTGCCGATCGACTACTGGCCGGGCCGCCCGGCGAGCGAGATCGACCACCCGCTGCCGGAGCATGAGCCGGAGGCGGAGCCAACGCCTGCGCTAACACCGGGAAAGGGCGGCTAGGCTATTTCTCGGGCAATCGCAGCAGCACCAGCCGTGCGGTACCGACCTTGCGTTCGCTCTCCACTTCCAGCGAGCGGACCTTGACCTCTTCCTTGGCGCCCACTTCCAGCGCCACCCAGGTGGCGGGGCCGATCCAGCCCAGCCGCACCAGCCGGTCGAGCGCCACCGCGCCCGCGCCGGTGCCGTAGGGCGGATCGAGCAGCAGCAGGTCCACCGGCGCCTTGGCCGGGCCGAGCGACAGCACCGATCCCGCCACCACGTCGCAGCGCAGCTGGGCGCGGAAGGCGGCGATGTTCTCGCGGATCGCGCGGATGGCGGCGGGGTCCTGTTCCACGAACAGGCACCGCTCCGCGCCCCGGCTCAGCGCCTCCAGCCCCAGCGCGCCCGATCCGGCGAACAGGTCCGCCACGCTCAGCCCCTCGAAGTCACCCAGGCGGCTGACGAGCATGGAGAACAGCGTTTCGCGCGTGCGGTCCGCCGTCGGGCGCGTGGCATCGCCAGCGGGCGCACGCAGGGTGCGGCGTTTCCACTCGCCAGCGATGATGCGCATTATTCGCGCCCCGCCTTCAGGGAACTGCGGAACCGTTCGACATCTTCCTTGCGGATCTCCACTGCGGCGCCGCGCGGCAGGTCAGCCAGGCCGAAGGGGCCGTATTGTGTGCGCAGCAGGCGGCTGACTTCCAGCCCGAAATGTTCGAGCACGCGCCGCACTTCGCGGTTCTTGCCTTCGGTCAGCGTCAGCTCGATCCACTGGTTGCGGCCCGTGCGGCGTTCGAGGTTGGCGTCGATCCGGTCGTACCGCATCCCGTCGATCTCGATCCCTTCCATCAGCGTTTCGAGCTGTTCCTGGGTGATCTCGCCAAAGGTGCGCGCGCGATAGGTGCGCGGAATTTCGGACGAAGGCAGTTCCAGCAGCCGCTTGAACTCGCCATCGTTGGTGAGCAGCAGCAGCCCTTCGGTGTTCAGGTCCAGTCGCCCCACCGGCATCAGTCGCGGCGTGCCCTTGGGCAAGGCGTTGCGCAGCGCGGTGTAGATCGTGGGCCGCCCGGAGAAATCGCGCTCTGCCGTCAGCAGGCCGCTGGGCTTGTGGAAGGCGAACAGCCGCGTGCGTTCGGGCTTGGCCACGGGCTTGCCGTCCACGGTGACGCCGCGCAAGCTGGTGAGGAAGGTGGCGGGCGTGGTCACCACCTCGTCCCCGATCTTCACGCGCCGGTCCTCGATCATGCGTTCCACCTCGCGGCGGCTGGCGACACCCGCGCGGGCGAGCAGTTTGGCGATCCGGTCACCTTCGGGACGAGCTTCATCAGGCATGGCCGCGCCATAGGCGTTGAAAGCCCGTTCATCCAGCCTTCCAATGCGCCCGATTACAGCTAGACCGGCGAGAACGAGACGAGGCGAGAAAACCCTATGGCCGAAGCAGCTGCCGAAAGTGCGAAAACCAAGCCGGGCTGGCGCACGCTGCTGCGATCGCTGCGCAGTCCCAAGAGCGGGTTCATGGTGCTGTTCGGCTTTGCCCAGGGGCTGCCGCCCGCGCTGTTCCTCGGCACGCTTTACGCCTGGCTGTCGCAGGCCGAAGTCGACCTGGAGACGATGGGCGTCTTCTCGCTGGTGGGGCTGGCCTATGCCTTCCAGTTCCTGTGGTCGCCGCTGCTCGACAAGGTGGATATTCCCGGCGTGCGCAAGCTGGGCAAGCGCAAGCAGTGGATCGCGCCGATGCAGCTGATCATCGGCGCGGCGCTGGTGGTGATGAGCCAGCTCGATCCCGCTTCCGCGCTCGCCTGGTTCAGCCTGCTGGCCGCCATCGGCGCCTTCGCCAGCGCCACGCAGGATATCGCCATCAACGCCTGGCGCATCGACGTGGCGGACGAGGTGGCGACGCTGGATATCCTGTCCACCCTCACGCAGATGGGCTTTCGCCTGGCCAGCCTGGTGGGCGGGGCCATCGGGCTGATCCTGGCTGACCGGCACGGCTGGCCCTTTGTCTATGTCATGTTCGGCGGGTTCATCCTGGCCATCGGCATTGCCGGGCTGTTCGCCCCCGATGCGCGCGTGTCCGACGATACGGCCGCCACCGCCGCCGCCAACCACGACGAGGTGGCAGAGCTCTACAACGTGGGCGAAGTCACCCAGAAGGTGCGCAACCGCGCCTTGCTGGCGGTGGGCCTGCTGTGGACCTGGGCGATCGGCACGGTGGTGGTCTTCATGGTGCGCAGCATGACCGCCACCCCGGAAAACCGGCCCGACGTGACCGAGTTCACCACCACGTTCGGTCCGCTGATCGTGCTCGCCACCATCGTGCTGCCCGCCTTCATCGCCGCCTGGGTGGTGAAGCAGAAGCGCGACGGGGTGAACGTGATCCAGGCGACTGGCGGCGCAGAGGCGACATACCGGGTCAAGGCGACCGATCATCTCTATCGCGCGCTGGTGCTGCCGCTGGTGGAATTCGTCACCCGCATGGGCTGGTCGCTGATGCTGGTGCTGGCGCTGGTGCTGACTTACCGCATCACCGATTCGGTGTGGGGCGTGTTCGCCTATCCGTTCTACCTGGGCGAGCTGGGCTTCACCGGCGAGGACGTGGCCTTCGCGTCCAAGATCCTGGGCATCTTCGCCATCCTGATCGGCCTGGCGCTGGGCGGCTGGCTGATCACCGTGTTCGGGCGCATGTTCATGCTCACCTTCGGCGCGATCATCGCGGCGGCCACCAACCTGCTCTATGCCAACCTGGCGCAGGGCGGGGCGGCGATGCAGGCGGCCAGCGACGCGGTGGGCTTCACCTGGCTGGTGAACACCATGGCCAACTGGCTGGCACCGCTGTTCTTCGTGGCCGCACCGCCATCCGAAGGACTGGCGCGACTGTCGTTCACCATCTTCTGGGAGAACCTCGCCATCGGCATCGCGGGCGCGGCCTATATCGCCTGGCTATCCAGCATCGTGGCGAAGAAATACGCCGCCGTGCAGTTCGCCCTGCTGGCTTCGCTGACCTTGCTGATCGGCACGCTGGGGCGCGGCGCGCTGGGGCAGATGATCGAGGAACGCGGCTATTACTACGTCTTCGTGTTCACCGCGCTGATCGGCGTGGTGGCGGTGGTGCTGTGCGCGCTGGAATGGCTGCGCGAGGCGCGCGCGGGTTCGCATTCGGGCGTGGTGGCACCTGATCCGCACGCGGTGGCGGCGGAATAAATCCTCCCCGGAACGGGGAGGGGAAGGATTTAGTCCGGATACTCGCGGTTGGCGCTCAGCACCTTGCCCGCCAGGTAAAGCGATCCGCAGATCAGCACCGTGCCGCCGCCTGCGCGGTGCGGCAGGCTGGCCAGCGCGGTGGCAAGATCAGGCGCGCTGGTGGCCTGCGCCACGCCAGCCTCGCGGGCCATTTCGGCAAGCGCGCTGGTATCGACATGGTCGCTGCCGCTGATCGGCACAGCCGTCACGCTGGCCAGGTGCGGAGCGAGGATCGCGAGGAACTTGCGCGCATCCTTGGCCGCCATCATGCCCACGATTGCATCGACCGGCTGGCGCGCCTGTTCGAGATACCTGGCCAGCGCCGTGGCCGCGTCGGGATTGTGGCCGCCATCCAGAATGAAGGGCCTGCCGGGCGCGTGCTCGGTCACCGGCCCCTTGGCCAGCACCTGTAGCCGCGCGGGCCAGCGGGTGGCGACGATGCCGCGCGCCATGGCGTCTGCCGATACCTCGACCACGTTCTGGTGGCGCAGCATGGCCACCGCCAGCGCGGCATTATCCGCCTGGTGCGCGCCGGGCATGGTGGGCAAGGGCAGGTCCAGCCGTCCGTATTCGTCGCGATACTGGATGCCGTGTTCGTCGGCATCGGCGCGCCAGCGTTTGCCGCGCATGTGCAGCGGCGCTCCGGCCAAGGCGGCGCACTTCTCGATCATCGCCTCTACATCGGGGGCATAGTCCTGCGTCACCAGCGGCGAGAGCGCGCGGGCGATCCCGGCCTTTTCGAAGGCGACGCGCACTTCGGGATTGCTGGGGGAGGGGGCGCTGGCGTCCTCGGTCAGCAGGAAGGCTTCGTGGTCCACCCCCAGGCTGGCGATGCCGCAGGCGGCGGGGCGCACCATCACGTTGGTGGCATCGAAGCGGCCGCCCAGGCCCACCTCGATCACGCAGGCGTCTGCCGGTTCGCGATGGAAGGCCAGCAGGGTGGCCGCCGTGGTCACTTCGAAGAAGCTGGGCGACAGGTCTGCGGCCTTGTCCAGCACCTCTTCCAGCAGGCTGGCGAGCATGAAATCGGGGATCAGCTCGCCGCCCACGCGGATGCGTTCGTTGTAGCGCACGAGGTGCGGCTTGGTGGCGACGTGGACGGTCAGCCCCTGCGCTTCCAGCATGGCGCGCAGGAAGGCGCAGGTGGAGCCCTTGCCGTTGGTGCCAGCGACGTGGAACACCGGCGGCAGCTTGCGTTCGGGATTGCCCAGCCGGGCCAGCAACTGGTGGATCACTTCCAGCCCGATGCGCCCCTGCGGCAGCGACAGTGCACCCAGCCGGTCCAGCTGGCGCTGCACCATGGGGTTATCGGAGATTGCGAAGTCCTTCATCGGACTGGCTGTGGCTCAGGCCGCCTTGGCCGGGGCGAGGTAGCCCAGCAGGCCCGCCAGCGTTTCGCGCAGGTCCTTGCGGTGCACCACCATGTCCACCATGCCGTGCTTGTGCAGGTATTCGGCGCGCTGGAACCCTTCGGGCAGCTTCTCGCGGATGGTTTCCTGGATCACCCGCTGCCCGGCAAAGCCGATCAGCGCATCGGGTTCCGCGATATGGACATCGCCCAGCATGGCATAGCTGGCGGTGACGCCCCCGGTGGTGGGATCGGTCAGCAGCACGATATAGGGGAGGCCAGCCTCCTTCAGCCGCCGCGTCATCACCGTGGCACGCGGCATCTGCATCAGGCTGAGGATACCTTCCTGCATCCGCGCGCCGCCGGCGGCGGTGACGCAGATGAAGCCGCACTTCTCGTCGATCGCGCGCTGCGCGGCCTGGCAGAAGGCATCGCCCACCGCCATGCCCATCGAACCGCCCATGAACATGAAGTCCTGCACGCCCACCACGGCCTTCTGCCCCAGGATGGTGCCGAGCGCGGCGGTGAAGGCATCGGGGTGCGGATTATCGGCGCGGGCGGCCTTCAGCCTGTCGGTATAGCGTTTGCTGTCCTTGAACTTCAGCGGGTCTTCCACGACCCTGGGCGCAGGCAGCAGCTCCATCGCGCCGTCGTCCAGCAGCTGGTCCAGCCGCCGGTCCGCGCCGATGCGCCCGTGGTGGCCGCACTGCGGGCAGACGTTGAGGTTCGCCTCGTAATCGGTGCGGAACAGCATTTCCTGGCAGCGCGAACACTTGATCCAGAGATTGTCAGGCGTTTCACGCTTGTTGACGAACGGCAGGCGTTCGCGGACTCGGTTAATCCAGCTCATGGATTGGCTCCTAGCTGAGAATTGCGCGGAATCCATCCCCCTCCCGCTTGCGGGAGGGGTTAGGGGAGGGGGTGTAGGGCGTGCCACCTGTGACAGGCCCTCCCCCGGCCCCTCCCGCAAGCGGGAGGGGAGATCAGCGCGCGTTGTGGACGGCTGCGGCGAGGGCGGCGGTCAGCGCCTGCAAGTGCGCGGGCGCCGCCGCGCCATGCTCTCCCACCAGTTCGACCAGCGCCGAACCCACCACCACGCCATCGGCCACGCGGGCGATCTCGGCGGCCTGTTCGGGGGTGCGCACGCCAAAGCCGACCGCGATGGGCAAGTCGGTGTGCTGCTTGATGCGGCGCACGTTGTCCTCGATCGAGGCAATCGCGGCCTGTTGCAGCCCGGTGATCCCGGCCACCGAGACGTAGTAGACGAACCCGCTCGACCCATCGAGTACCGTCGGCAGGCGCTTTTCGTCGGTGGTGGGGGTGGCAAGGCGGATCGGGCTGATGCCCTTGGCGCGCAGCGCGGGGCCAAGGTCGGGGTCTTCCTCCGGCGCCAGGTCGACGCAGATCACCCCGTCGACGCCCGCCGCCGCTAATGCTTCCGCAAACCATTCGGGGCCCCGACGCACCATCGGGTTGGCATAGCCCATCAGCACCAGCGGCACCTGCGGGTGGCGTGCGCGGAACTCGGTGGCGAGGCGCAGCACGTCCGCCGTGGTCGTCCCCGCGCCGAGCGAGCGCAGGTTCGCCGCCTGGATCGCCGGGCCGTCAGCCATCGGATCGGTGAAGGGCATGCCCAGCTCGATCACGTCGGCCCCGCCCGCGACGAGCGCATCGAGATTGGCCGCAGTATCGCCATCGCCCGCCGTGATGAAGCAGACGAGCGCGGGATGGGGGGCGGAGAAGGTGGTTTGGAAGCGAGTCATTTGTCGAAAACGGGACAAGTTCTAAATAGCATTGATATAATTCCGTAGCCCAATCCAACTGCCAGTCCGAGCCAGAATGCGATTTCGAAATTCGCCTCCTGGAATGCAAGAAAGTTGGCGAACACAACAATCAAATTGACTGCGGCGAAACCTCTCGCAGCGTTCTGGGATGCTTCCCAAAGGTTATTGCGCCGCCACTTTCTGACACCTAGGTCGTGAAATGGCGGAGGTTTTCCCGTCACATCTCCACTCCCAGCGTGTTCAACCCAACCTCGTCATTCCGGCGAAGGCCGGAATCCATTTCGCCTTTCGCGCCCGCGGCCCGATGGACCCCGGCCTTCGCCGGGGTGACGGGTGTGGATTGGTAGTCCTCCTTCTTGAGGATATTGGCCGCGCGCTTGTAGCCGGCGAGAAGATTGGCGCCG
>JAGREI010000243.1 GCA_020446625.1 Erythrobacter sp. | reverse complement strand
GGCATCCGCCTGTTCGGCAACCGCGACAACAACCGCTTCCAGTACAACCTGGCCGCCTTCATGCGGCTGGAGAAGGATACCAATTCGGGCCTCAACGATCCCACCCAGGCCCCGCGCAGCGACTGGGTGTTCCTGGCCAATGTCTATCGCCAGGATTTCCTGATCCCGGCGCTGACCAGCCAATTCACGCTGGTCTACAACATGAACCGCGAACGCGATGACGTGGAGATCGACGACAACGGCTTCCCCGTGCGCCCGGCGCTGCTGGGCACCCTGCGCGGGCGCAATTACGATGTGCTCTATGTCGGTTACAACGCCGATGGCCGGATCGGGCGGATCAACCTGACCGCCAGCCTCTACGGCGCCTTTGGCGAGGACCGGAACAGCTTCTTCACCGATCGCCCCGCCGATATCCGTGCCTTCTTCGGCGCGACCGAACTCAGCTACGATCACGACTGGATGCGCTTCCGCCTGTCGGGCCTCTATGCCAGCGGCGACGGCGATCCGTTCGACAACACCGAAAGCGGGTTCGACGCGATCTTCGAGAACCCGGTGTTTGCCGGGGCGGACACCAGCTACTGGATCCGCCAGACCATTCCCTTTGCCGGCGGCGGCCGTGTGATCAGCGTCAACGGGCGCAACGGCCTGCTCAATTCGCTGCGCAGCTCGAAGGAGCAGGGGCAGTCGAACTTCAACAACCCCGGCCTGATCCTGACCGGGCTGGGCGCCGATTTCGACCTCTCGCCCGAAGTGCGCGTGTCGGCCAATGCCAACCACCTGTGGTTCGAGAATACCTCGGTGCTGCAGGCCCTGCGCGTCGAAGGGTCCATCCCGCGCGACATCGGCTTCGACCTGTCGACGGCGGCAACCTGGCGTCCCAACGCCAACCAGAACCTCGTCTTCCGCCTGTCCGCCGCCGCACTGGTGGCGGGTGACGGCTTTCGCGACCTGTTCGACAACCTGGGACAGGACCGGGTCTATTACTCGGTGCTGGCCAATGCGGTGCTGACCTACTGATGCTGGAACGCCTTAACCCTCGCCAACTGGTGCCTGCCTTCTTCGCCATGGGCGCAGCCCTGCTGGGCGCCACCGCGCTGTGGGCTTCCGAAGGCGAGGTTGCGGTGCCGCGCGACTATGCCGCCGCCGGGGTGATCGCGCCTGCCGCACCGCAGAACCAGTCGTGGGACGAGGCCGTGGTCAAGTCCAACGGCTGCCTTTCCTGCCACCTGCAATCGGATTCGGCGGTGGAAGTGGGCGAACTGTCGCCTGCCACCCAGGCGCTGATTGCGCAGCGCCACGGCGCGCCGGTCACGCGGCTGGGGACCATGCACGCCAGCGATGCCGTGGTGCTGGGCTGCACCGATTGCCACGGCGGCAATTCCACCGTGGTGGGCAATCCCGACCTGGGTTTCGACGATCCGCAATACCGCGCCGCGCGCGAAGCCGCGCACGTGCTGCCGACCTATCCCGAAAGCTGGCACTATCCCAGCTCGGCCAATCCCGAGCGGACCTATTCCCTGCTCAACCGCGAAGCGCCCGAATTCATCCGCTTCACCAACCCCAGCGATTACCGCGTGGCGCGCGAAGCCTGCGGCGCCTGCCACATCCAGGTGATCGAAGCGGCAGAGCGCAGCCTGATGGCATCGGGCGCCATGCTGTGGGGCGGCGCTGCCTACAACAACGGGATTCTGCCGTTCAAGAACTACGTCATCGGGGAAGCCTATACCCGCGAGGGCGTAGGCGCGGTGATCCAGAGCCCCGGCGATCCCTTCGGCACCGTCTCGGTCGAACAGGCCCAGCGCGGCGCGCTGGCGGCGCTCTACCCGCTGCCGCGCTGGCAGGTGGTGCCTCCGGCAGACGTGTTCCGCGTGTTCGAACGCGGCGGGCGCAACATCAACTCGCAGTTCCCCGAAATCGGCCTGCCCAACCCCACCGGCCTGATCCAGCGGCTGGAGGAACCCGGCCGGCCCGACCTGCGGCAGTCGAACCGTGGCCCCGGCACCGGCCTGCGCGCGGCGATCCCGGTGCTGAACATCCACAAGACCCGCCTCAACGATCCGTTCACCTGGTTCATGGGCACCAACGATCAGCCGGGCGACTATCGCCACTCGGGCTGCGCCAGCTGCCACGTCGTCTACGCGAACGACCGCGAACCGCGCCACTCGCTGACCTACGCGCAGTATGGCCGCGACGGGCAGACGATCACCAACGACCCGGCGATCAACCGCCAGGTGCCGCGCAGCCACGGCGATGAACATGGCGACGAAGGCCACGGCGATAGCGGCCATGGCGGTCTGATCCAGCCCGGCCATGGCAACGGACATGGGGGCGACAGCCACGGAGACAGCCACGCTTCCGACCAGCCCTATGGCGCCGAAGTGCCGCTGGATGACCGTGAGCGCGGCCACCCGCTGCGCCACGTCTTCACCCGTTCGATCCCCACCGCGCAGTGCATGAACTGCCACATGCACCAGCCGAACATCTTCCTGAACTCGTTCCTCGGCTACACCATGTGGGATTACGAGACCGATGCGCCCTACATGTGGCCCGGTCCGGAAAACCGCACCCCGCGCCCCGAGGGGATGAGCGACGAGGAATACGCGGAAACCTACCTCCACCAGCGGTATCCGACTGCCGAGGAAGTGCGCGAAATCAACGATCGCAACCCTGAAGGTGCCGCTCCGCGCGGGCTGTGGGCCGATACGGACTTCCTGCGCAACGTGCATGACCTGAACGATGACCTGGAGCACACCCAGTTTGCCGACTATCACGGCCACGGGTGGAACTTCCGCGCCATCTTCAGCCGCGACCGCGAAGGCAACCTGCTCGACGCCCATCGCGAGATCGTGCGCCCCGGCAATCCGGAAACCGACACGCCCGAACAGCTGGCCTATCACAACGAACGCTGGCGCCAGCGTTTCCGCCGCGACGGCGAACAGCAGTTCCAGCCCGTCACCGGGCAGGCCGACACCGAGAACGGCACCACCAACCCCGGCGTGGCGGTGCACCTGATCTCGATCCACGCCGAAAACGGGATGCAGTGCGCCGATTGCCACTATGCCCAGGACAGCCACGGCAACGGCCTGATCTACGGCGAGGTGGCCAATGCCATCGAAATCGGCTGCAAGGACTGTCACGGCACGGCGGATGCCTATCCCACGCTGCGCACCTCCGGTCCCGCCGCGCCTCCGGGCGGGCACAACATGGAACTGCTGCGCAACCCCGATGGCCGCCGCCGGTTCGAATGGGTGGAGGACGAGGACACCGGCCGCCGGCACCTGATCCAGCGGTCGATCGTCGATCCCAACCTGCAATGGGAAGTCAGCCTGGTGCGCGACAGCGTCGACCCGGCCAGCCCCGATTTCAACCCGCGCTCTGCCCGCGCCAAGCTGATGAGCCGCGATGCGGCGGAAACCGGGCGCTTCGAATTCGGCCCCGGCGTCTCGCCCGAAAACCGCGCCCACCCCGACGACGAGATGGCCTGCTTCACCTGCCACCTGTCGTGGACCACCAGCTGCGGCGGCTGCCACCTGCCGATCGAGGCCAACTGGGCCACGCCCGTGCACCGCTACGAAGGCGAGACGACGCGCAATTTCGCCACCTACAACCCGCAGGTGGCGCGCG
>JAGREI010000242.1 GCA_020446625.1 Erythrobacter sp. | reverse complement strand
CCGCGGCCTGGAACACCACGAACTTGCCCCAGAAGCCGAACAGCGGCGGAATGCCGGCCAGGCTGAACATCAGCGCCATCAGGCACCAGGCCAGGGCCGGACGCGTGGTGGAAAGGCCCGCAAGGTCGCTGATCGATTCCAGCTGGTTGCCCTCGGCATCGCGCAGCAACAGCACGGCGACGAAGCTGCCCACGGTCATCACGGTGTAGATCGCAAGATAGACGAGCATCCCAGAGGCCCCGGCGGCGGTCCCGGCGGCAAGGCCGATCAGGATGAAGCCGACGTTGTTGATCGAGCTGTAGGCGAGCAGGCGCTTGATGTTGGTCTGCCCCATGGCCCCCAGCGCGCCGATCACGATGGAGAGCAGCGCGGCGAAGATCACCACCTGCCGCCAGGCGTCGGCCTGGGTACCGAAGGCTTCCAGCGAAACGCGGGTGAGCAGCGCGACAGCCGCCACCTTGGGGGCGCTGGCGAAGAACATGGTCACCGGCGTGGGCGCGCCTTCGTATACGTCGGGCGTCCACATGTGGAACGGCGCGGCGCTGATCTTGAAGGCCAGGCCCGCCAGCACGAACACCAGCCCGAACAGCTGGCCCATGCTGAGTCCGCCCGATACCGCGGCCGCGATGCCGGGGAAGCTGGTGGTTGCGGCAAAGCCGTAGGTCAGGCTCATGCCGAACAGCAGGATGCCCGAAGCCAGCGCGCCCAGCACGAAGTACTTCAGGCCCGCTTCGGCGCTGCGTTCGTCGTCGCGCAGGAAGGCGGCGAGGACATAGGCGCTGAGCGAGTTGAGTTCGAGGCCGATGTAGAGGGTGATGAGGTCCGTGGCCGAAACCATCACGCTCATCCCCAGCGCAGCGAACAGCACCAGGATCGGCCATTCGGGCCGCATGGCGCGGGCGCGTTCGAGGAAGCGCGGGGCCACCACCAGAGCGGCGCCGCTGGCGGCAAAGATCATCAGCTTGGCGAGGCCCGCAAAGGCGTCCGCGCGGAACTGGCCGCCGAAAGCCACGGTGTCCGGGCCGCTGGCACCGGCGCAAACCGACGGCGCGACCAATGCGAAGGCACCGCCCAGCACCACGGCAGCGGCGATCGAGACGAAACGCGAAGCCTTGTCACCGCCCCATGCGGCCACCAGCAGCAGGACGAGGCCGGAAACCGAGAGCAGGATCTCGGGCGCGACCAGGCGGAGGGAAGTTGCGTAGTCCATCAGTGCGCCTCCCCTTCTGCGGCCATGTGGGCCGAATGAGCCTCTGCCGGAGCGCCCTCGCCCATGGCCAGATGCGCATCGCCTTGCGGGGCGGCGGCAGCGAGGCGGGCGTCGAGAATGGCAATGTCGGAACGCATCGGGGCAAGGAAGCTTTCAGGATAGACGCCCATCCACAGCACCGCCGCCGCAATCGGGCCGAGCAGGAGGTATTCGCGCAAGGACAGGTCGGGCATGGCGGCGGCGTCCGCATTCTTCTGCGGGCCAAAGGCAATGCGGCGATAGAGGTAAAGCATGTAGGCCGCGCCCAGGATGATGCCGGTGGTGCAGACGAAGGCCACCCAGCTGTTGGCCTGGTAGATGCCCGCCAGCGACAGGAATTCACCCACGAAGTTGCTGGTGCCGGGCAGGCCCACGCTGGCCATGGTGAACAGCATGAACAGCGTGGCATAGCCGGGCATGTTCACGCTCAGGCCGCCGTAGCGGTCGATCTCGCGGGTGTGCAGCCGGTCGTAGATCACGCCCACGCACAGGAACAGTGCGCCAGAGACGAGGCCGTGGCCCAGCATCACCATCATTGCGCCTTCCAGGCCCTGCACGTTGAAGGCGAACAGGCCCACGGTCACGATCGCCATGTGCGCGACCGAGGAATAGGCGATCAGCTTCTTCATGTCGTGCTGCACCAGCGCGATCAGGCTGGTGATGACGACGGCAGCCATGGAAAGGCTCCACACCAGCCAGCCGAACTGGGCGCTGGCATCGGGGAACATCGGCAGGCTGAAACGGATGAAGCCGTAACCGCCCAGCTTCAGCAGCACGCCCGCCAGGATCACCGAGCCTGCGGTGGGGGCCTGCACGTGCGCATCGGGCAGCCAGGTGTGCA
>JAGREI010000241.1:2530-3001 GCA_020446625.1 Erythrobacter sp. | reverse complement strand
TAGACGGCGATGGTCTTGCCGTCGTCCTTGTCCATGCCATAGGCGAGCGCCGCCGCAGTCGGCTCGTTGATGATGCGTTCGACTTCAAGACCGGCGATCTGCCCGGCGTCCTTGGTCGCCTGGCGCTGCGCGTCGTTGAAGTAGGCCGGCACGGTGATCACTGCCTTGGTGACGGTTTCACCCAGGTAGCTTTCGGCGGTTTCCTTCATCTTTTGCAGGATGAAGGCGGAAATCTGGCTGGGCGAATAGTCTTCGCCGCCCGCGTTCACCCAGGCATCGCCGTTCTTGCCCTTGACGATGTTGTAGGGGACGAGATCCATGTCCTTCTTGGTGGTCGGATCGTCGAACCGGCGGCCGATCAGGCGCTTGATCGCGAACAGGGTGTTGTCCGGGTTGGTAACGGCCTGGCGCTTGGCGGGCTGGCCGATCAGGCGTTCACCATCCTTGGTGAAGGCGACGATCGAAGGCGTG
>JAGREI010000241.1:0-2495 GCA_020446625.1 Erythrobacter sp. | reverse complement strand
CCTTGGGCTTGCCGCCTTCCATCACCGAAACGCAGCTGTTGGTGGTGCCGAGGTCAATACCGATAATCTTGCTCATAAAACCCCATCTCTTTCGTGTTGGACGCTGCGCTTTTGGCCCCCCGGAAACTGTGGCAGGGCCGCTCGGCAGCTCGATATACGTTCACTTACGAGGGGCGATATAGGTGCGCTTTTGCTTGGCACAAGGGAACCGCGCGCCTAGAAATCGCGCCATCCACAGCGAGAGGTTTGGCAATGAAGAGCAAGCAAATCTGGGCCATGGTGGCCGCCCTTGGCCTGGCCGGTTGCAACACCGGCACGACCGAGGAGGCCGTGACCGAGGCACCCGCTTGCATCCCCGGCATCGAGGTGACCGGCGGCTGGATGGCCATGGGCGCGATTCCCGGCGATCCGGCGGCGGTCTATTTCTCCATCGCCAACAACGACAGCACCAACCACATGATCCGTGCCGCGGCCGTGGATGGCGCCGCCAGCGCCATGATCCACCAGATGGGTACCTGGAGCCTGCAACCGTCGATGGACGAGGTGATGCAGCTGGACATTCCCGCCGGCGAAACCCTGGTGTTCGAGCCGGGCACCTATCACGTCATGGCGATGGAGCCGGGCGAGCAGCTGGCGCCGGGCGGGCAGACCCATGTGACCCTTACCTTCGTGGGCGGGGATACCTGCACGTTCCCGGTCGAAATCCACGCGGCGGGTGACGAACCGCATCACGCCGAATGAACGATACTGCGGGCGCCATCGACGCCTGCCCGGTCGGCGGCGAAAGGCCGCTGAGCGCGGGCGAGGTGGCGCTGGCCCGCAGCATGTTCGGGGACGCGATCGATTACGACAAGGTCAGCATCCGGCGGCGCAAGTGGGCGTTCTTCCAGCCGAAGAACATCACCATGGCGCCGCGCGGACATATCCACTTCCACCCGCTTGGTGCGGCCTATTGCGAGGACTTCGCCCAGGCGTCGGTCTTTCGCCAGGCGCTGTTCATCCACGAGATGACGCACGTTTGGCAGGTGCAGACGCAGGGGCCATGGTTCCTGTTGCTCAACCGGATGCCCTGGGCGCGCTACGACTATGCACTGAAACCCGGCTGGCGGCTGGAACAATACGGTATCGAACAGCAGGCGCGGATCGTCGAGCATGTGTTCCTGCTGAAGCACGGCGTGGCCCTGGCGGGCGCGCCGCCGCTTTCTGTATATCAGGGCGTGTTGCCGTTCAGCCCGCGTTAGTTTGCGCGTACCTAACCCTGTTTGGCATTGGAGCGCATGGATTTGCGTTCTAGACATGACCTGACCGAGGGGGTTCGGTCGACTCGCGGGGGGTATGCCCCGCCAACAGGGGACACAGCTGAAATGCCTATCTCGCGCAAAGGAATCGCCCGCAGCGCCATCGCTTCGCTTGCACTTATCGCCACCTGGTCTGCACCGGCAGCCGCGCAGGACACCTCGGCGCGCGCCACCTATTCGGATGTGCGCCTGAACTCCGGCTATGCCAACGATCCCTTTACCGTGTACCTGCAATCGGGCGGCAGCATTCCTGCCAGCAACATCAGTTCCGACTGCCGCGGCTACATCGCCAACGCGCCAGACGTGCGCATCACCTACAGCGCCGGTTCGCTGCCGCTGATCATCGGCGTCGAATCCGATTGGGACACCACGCTGGTGGTGAATGCCCCCGATGGCCGCTGGTACTGCGACGACGATCGCGGCTCGGGCGTCAATCCGCTGGTCCGCTTCAACGAAACGATGAGCGGCCGCTACGAAATCTGGGTCGGCACCTATGGCGGCAGCGATGTGCACGACGCCACGCTCTACGTTACCGAGCTGGAAAACACCCTGGTGGACGACCTGGCGGTGTCGCAGCCTTCGTATAGCAACTACCCCGACGCTTCGCTGTCGCCCACCTACACCACGCTGAACCTTACGGCGGGCTTCAACAACGATCCGCGCCGGGTCAGCGTGCGTTCGGGCGGCGGGGTCGAGGCATCGGTGGTGAGCAGCGATTGCCGCGGTTACGTGGCCGTAGCGCCGGATGTGACGATCAACTATTCGGCGGGCAGCCTGCCGCTGATCATTTCGGTCAATTCCAGCGCCGATACCACGCTGCTGGTGAACGATCCCAATGGCAACTGGTACTGCGATGACGATTCGGGCAACGGCGTGAACCCCTCGCTGCGCTTCTCCAAGCCCGCCAGCGGCCAGTACGACGTCTGGGTGGGGACTTATGGCAGCTCTTCCACCTATGATGCCACGGTGACGGTGTCCGAACTCTACAGCGAATAGCCGGTAACCACCTGCCGGTTGCTTTGCGGGCCGCCTTCCCCACCGGGTCGGCGGCCCGCTTGCTTTTTGGCGGCTGGTGAATCCGCAATCGGCGCAGTAGGAACAGGCCAACAGGAGGCGCGAGAATGGACATGGAACGCGACATCTTCCGGCCCTCGCTGGGGCGCTGGCTGCTGGGGACCACGGCGGGTATCGGCACCC
>JAGREI010000240.1 GCA_020446625.1 Erythrobacter sp. | reverse complement strand
AACCGGCAGGGCAACGACATCGGCACCCAGTACCGCAGCGCCGTGTTCCCGCTGAACGATGCCCAGCGCGCCGAGGCCGAGGCCGCCATTGCCCGCTGGAACGAGGGCCACCCCGGCCAGCGCGCCGTCACCACCGTGGAGGGTCCAGCCGACTGGTACCCGGCGGAGGACTACCACCAAGAGTACTGGGAAGGCGAAGGGCAACAGAATTCCTACTGCCTGGCGGTGATCCCGCCCAAGCTGATGAAGCTTCGCAAGAGCTTTGCCGACAAGGTGAAGGGGTGATCACTTGTCCGTCGCTCCGGCCTCCGCCGGAGCGTCCTCGCCAGATGCGCAGCCAAGCTGCGCCCGCTGCGGGCGGGCAGTCGCCCTTGCGGTCGGCTGGCACCGACCGTCTCCCATTGTTAACCCGTTGGAAACTGCTCAGGTTCGCTTGAGTTAACCATGGCCAGCCGCGGAGATCCTCAGCGATCGGACAATCCTGCGGCGAATTGGTTAACGTCAATCTGGATCACATCCGATTCCGACGGCGTGATGAAATAGCCCGTCTGCGTGATTTTCAGGCAAATCTGCGTGCTTCCGGTCAAGTCCGCGAAAGGCATATAAACGACGTATCGCGCCTTTCCGTCAGGTCCGCGGGGGGCGGCGGGTTCGGCATCATACAGTTCGATGGGTGGCTCGCTTGCCACCATCGGCCCGAAAACGAATTCCTGTGCTTCATCGCCATAGGGGCAGAGGCTGCTGAACGCGTAGATGTCAGCGCTTGTGTTCGCCACAAGATCGAAATCGGATGCCAGCTCGACTTGCAGGTATGGCTGGGGTTCACGGCTATGCGAGATCGTGGCTGGCAGGTCCTCTACCAGTTCCATGCCGGTGACCTCGTATTCGCCAAGCGATGGCCCGCAGCCGGTCAGCACCGCCGCGCAGGTCAGCGCAAGCGTCAGCCTCACGCCGTCCATCGCGCGACAAAAAAGCCGTCGAGCCCGCCAGCATCGGCAAGCATCCCCGGATCGGTGCGCAGCCAGCCCCCGACACCCGGCGCCACGCCTTCGGGCAGTTCCTCGGGCCGGATCGGGTCGGGCGTCAGGGGGCATCGGGCGGCAATGTGCTCGCCCTCCTCCTGTTCGAGCGAGCAGGTCGCGTAGACCAGTGTGCCGCCCTCCTTCACCCAGCCGACAGCGCGCGCCAGCAGAGTCGCCTGCAAGTCCGCCATCTCGGCAATCTGGCGCGGGCCGATGCGGTGCAGCACTTCGGGATGGCGGCGACAGGTGCCGGTGGCGGTGCAGGGCGCGTCCAGCAGCACGGCGTCGAACGGCGCTTCGGGCTGCCAGTCCAGCGCGTCGGCAATCACCGTCTGCGCTTCCAGGTTCACCCGCGCCAGGTTCTCGCGCAGGCGCAGCATCCGGCGCGGGTTCACGTCGAGCGCGGTCACTTGCCAGCCGGCGGCGGCCAGCTGCATGGACTTGCCCCCCGGCGCGGCGGCAAGGTCCAGCACCCTGCGACCCCCACCCTCACCCAGCAGGCTGGCGGGGATAGCGGCGGCCAGGTCCTGCACCCACCAGTCACCCGTGTCGTAACCGGGCAGGTCTGCCACATTGGCGCCGCGCCCCAGCCGTACATGGCCCGGCGCAAGGCTGGTCCCGCCCAGCCGCTCTGCCCACCGGGCGGTATCGGCAGGCCGCTTCAGCCGCAGGTCGAGCGGCGGCGGCTGGGCAATCCCGGCGGCGATGGCGGCAGAGCGATCGCCCCAGCGGTCCACCACGGCGGCAGGCAGGCTCGGCACATCGGGCAGCCGCACTTCCTTGCGCGTCAGGGTGGCGAAAACCCCATGCGCCAGCCGCTTCGGCCCGCCGTCGAGCAAGGGCAAGGCAGTCGCCACCACCGCGTGCGGCGGGGTGTCCAGCCGCAGCCATTGCACCAGCATCATGCGCAGCACCATGCGCGCCTTGGCATCGACGGGCAGCACGTCGCGGGTGGCGCTGTCGATCAGCGCGTCGAGGTCGGTCAGCCAGCGCAGCACTTCCACCGCCACGGCGCGCGCCAGCGCGCGGTCGCTGGGATTGCCCAGGCCATTGGCCGCCCCGCCCGCCTGCTCCATCGTCTCGCCCCGCCGCAGCACGGCATCGAGCATCTTGAGCGCGGCGCGGCGCGGTTGCAGTCCGGGGGTTCTGGCCATCACGCGGCCCTAGGGCCAGTTGCGCGCGGGCGCCAGTGCGCGCATAGGGCCAGAACCATGAAACGCGCCACGCAACGCCCCGAAGGCTTCGTCAAGCCCGCTCACTGGAGCAACGAACCGCTGCCCCAGCCGCAGGAGGTACAGGTGGACGAGGAACTCAGCCCCACCCGCTATGGCGACTGGGTGCTGAAGGGAATCGCGGTGGATTTCTAGCCTTCGGGCTTGCCGTCATCCCCGGCATGTTCGGGCGCAGGTCCGAACACCTTGCTCCAGTCGATCTTCAGCATGGCACCCAGCCCCGCCAGCAACAGCAGGTTGAGCGCAATGCCCCAGGGGCTGGTGAGCGTATCGCGCAGGATGTCGCCCAGCGAGGTGTAGTGGTCGGCCAGCTGCGCCGTCCCGGCATAGAAGCTGTAAGACACCAGCCGCCCGGCGAAGAAGGCTGCGGTAAAGGGCAGCACGCGCACGCCTGCCAGCCCCACGGCGGCGAACTGCTGCGCCGATGGCAAGGGCGATACGGCGAAGAATACCAGCGCCAGCAGCCCATGGTGTTTCTGCCGCTCGAAGGCGGCGCGGGCGGCGGCGAGGCTGCGGCGGGTCTTCTCCGATACCCGTCCCGCCAGCAGCCGGAACCCGTGCGCAAGGATGAAACGGCCTGACGCGGATGCCAGCGCGGCGGTCAGTACCAAGGCGGGCAGCGGCAAGTGGCTGGTCAGGCCCAGGAACACGATCACCGACCAGGTGGGCGGCCCGAAGGCGGGCATCAGGTTGATCGCGAAGACCACCGCGAAGATGATGAGAAGCTCGGTCAGCATTGCCGGGGCCTGTCGCCTGCGATCCTAGATCCAGCCAGCCAGCTCGCGCCGCACCAGCGTCTCCAGCATGGCCATGCCGGGATCGCTGGTGTTGAGACAAGTCAGCGAGGCGAACTGTTCGCCGCCAGCTGCAAGGAACTGCTCCTTGCCCCGGATCGCCAGCTCTTCCAGCGTTTCGAGGCA
>JAGREI010000239.1 GCA_020446625.1 Erythrobacter sp. | reverse complement strand
CCTCCACTGGTCTCGGGAAGTAGCGCAGCCTGGTAGCGCATCACACTGGGGGTGTGGGGGTCGCAGGTTCGAATCCTGTCTTCCCGACCAGTGGTTTCACCCTCTTTCAGCGATAACGACTTGCGACACGGCGCGCTTGCCGCCCTGGCGGCTGAGCTGCACGAACACGTCGACGCTTTCCTGCACATAGTGGCGCACGTCGTCGCGCCCCAGCCGCGATCCGGCCTGCAACACCAGCAGCACCAGCTGTTCCACCGCGCGCGCGGGGGTGTCGGCGTGGATCGAGGTCATCGAGCCGGGGTGGCCGGTGTTGACCGCGCGCAGGAAAGTAAACGCCTCTGCCCCGCGCAGTTCGCCCAGGATGATGCGATCGGGTCGCAGCCGCAGCGCAGCGATCAGCAGGTCTTCGGCGGAAACCTCCGCCTCGCTCAAGGCCCCGCGCGCGGCGATCAGGCCCACGGCGTTCTGGTGCCGCAGCCGCAGTTCCTCGGTATCCTCGATCAGCACCAGCCGCTCTTCCAGCGGAATTTCGGCCAGCAGGGCGTTGAGGAAGGTGGTCTTGCCGGTGGAGGTGCCGCCCGACACGATGATGTTGCGCCGCCCCCGCACCGCTTCGCGCAGGGCGGCGGGCGCTTCGTCGGGGCCAAGCGCGCGCATCCGCAGGTCGCCGGATAGCCCGGCATTGCCGCCAGCCAGGGCGTCAAATGCCCCCTCCTCGCGCCACTGGTCGAGCGAGATTTCCGGGGCCACCTGCTTGCGGATGGCGAAGACGTGGCCGCCGCGCGTGGCGGGCGGCGCCACCACCTGCACGCGGCTGCCATCGGGCAGGTTGGCCGCCAGCAGCGGCTGCGCGCGGCTGATGCCTTGCGACGAATGCGCGGCAACCTGCCGGGCAAGGCGGCCCAGCATGGCCTCGTCCAGCGCGGGCAATTCCTCGCGCGAAATCCCGCCACCCAGCGTTTCGAACCACAGTTCGCCCGCGCGGTTGATCCAGATGTCGGTGATGTCCGCCCGCCCCAGCCAGGGGGCCAGCGGGGCAAGGAAACTGTCGAGGTAGTAGCCCGCCTCAGCCATCACCTCAGCCATCAACGGTGGAGAAATCGAGGTCACGCGCGACATAGACCGATACGCTGGTGCCGTGGTCGATGCGCAGCACCGGGCGGTTGTTGCTGGATGTGGTGGTGGGCATGGCGGTCTGCGCGGTGGTGGGCAGGCTCAGGATCACTCCGCCGCCGATCGCCTCGCTCGAAGCGACGCCCACGCCCACGCCCAGCACGGTCTGCAACAGTGCATCGCCCAGCCGGGCGAAGAAGCGCGAATTGACGTCACCCGCCACGCCGCCGCGACCAAGCGGATCGGTGGCGGGCGAATCGAGCGCAATCGACACGCCATCGGGGCGCAGCAGCCGGGTCCAGCGGATCATCGCCCGCCGCTCGCCCGGATTGATCCCCGCTTCGTATTCGCCAAACAGGCGGCTGCCGCGGGGGACGAGGATACGGGTGCCGTCGAACCCGCGCACATCGCGCTGCACCAGCGCGCGCACGCGGCCGGGGCGCGTCGAATCGAAGGCGGTTTCCAGCACCGCCGGGATGATCGTGCCTTGCGTAACGGTATAAGCGGTATTGGCGATGCGCGCGGCGGAAACGCGGTTGCCGGCGGTGTCTTCGGCCGGCTGCGCCCGCGCGGGCGGATCGAACAGCACCTCTGATCGCGGCGGGGCATAGGGCGGCGGATTGGTGACCACCGGATCGGGATTGTAGGCAGGCTGCTGAACCGGCGGCGGCGGCCCCGGCGGGGCGGGATAGAAGAACGGCTGCGGCGCGGCAGGGGCCGGGGCTGGTGCAGGAGCCGTCTCGGCCAGCGGCAGCGGCTGCGGCGCGCCCGGCAGCACCAGCGGCGGCGGCGAGGAAATGCGCGTGGTGGGATCGCCGCTCACCTGCCCGGCAATGCCGCCGGGTGCATCATCGCCGGTATAGATCGCGCTGAACAGCCACACCCCGCCCAGCAGCAAGGCCGCGATGAAGGCGACCAGCCCCAGGTTGCCACTGTTGCCGGTGCGCACGCGGGGCATCTGGCTGTCCATCGTCTCGTTCCCCTCGCCGTTCATGGCGTGCTGTCCGGATTGGCATTGCGGCGCGCCGTGGCGCGTTCGTCGTCCAGCCGGAACACCAGTTCGGCATAGACCCGGTCGATCACGAACACGTCACCCCGCATCTGGCCGTTCACCAGTTCTTCCTCCCCCGTCGCGCCGATGGCGAAGACGGCGGGCAGCGCCTGATCGGGGCCATAGGTGATATAGGTGCGGCTGGCATCGTCGCTGATCGCCTGCGGTTCCACCACCGCATCGCCGCGCATCCGGTAACCCCACAAGGGCGCGCCCGGTGCCGGGGCGGATGCCGAAACCGGCGCCAGCGCGCGCTGGCCGCCAGCGGCGGGCAGTTCGCCATAGAGGAAACGCACCAGGTAAGCCGCCGTCAGCCCCGCGCCGGTGCGCAGGGTGAAGGGATAGGCGCGGCGATCGGTCTGCACCTGCATCCGCGTGCTTTCCTCCGGCCCGCGCGGCAGGACGAGGAAGCTGTTGCCCTCCGGCGAAACGCGCACGTCGAAGGCGCTGTCGTCGCCCACCGCGATGCGCTGGATCGTCTCGCCGCGTTCCAGCATCACCGTCACGCCGGTTTCTGGCATCACCGTCAGCAGCACTTCCTGCCCGTCCTCGAAATGCACCGTCTGCAAGCGCGGGTTGTCGAGTTCGAGATCGGGCACGACCTGCGCCATGGCCGGAAGCGGCGCCAGTGCCAGCAGCAGGGGCAAGGCGGGACGAAGGATCATTCGGCTGCCTCGGCCTGCAACTGCACGGCATCCGCCGCGCCGGGTTCCGCCACCTCGGGCAGGGTTTCCGGATCGCGGCGATAGCGCGTTACCTGGAAGCCCAGCGGGTTCACGAAGCGATCGTCCTCGGTCATTTCGGCGGCGCTGAAGGTGTAGTCGATCACCGCTGCCCAGTGCTGGGTTGCCTGCGGCTGGCTGCCGAGATCGGTCTGGGTGGTGGAAAAGCGCACCAGCGCGCGCCCGGCGGCCAGCGAGGAGACGCTGCGCACATCCACCGAAATCCGCGTGCTGGCGGGATAGATCGCCACCGGATTGCCCGGCGATCCGGGCCGCATCATGTCGACATAGCGCCGCCGCTCGTCACCGCCGCTCCACAACGCCACCTTGCGATAGTCCGATTGCAGGTCGGCCATGTCGAAGCTTTCGCGGGCGACCACATATTGCACCAGGAACGACCGGGTCAGTGCCGCATCGGGGGTGACCAGCTGCGGATCGCCGGGGGTGAGCGTTTCCACATTGCCCGTCTGCCGGTCGACCAGGATCGTCACCGGCACTTCCTGCCGCAGCGGCAGCAGGATCACCAGCGCCACGGCCAGCAACAGCGCCAGCGCGCCCGCGCCTGCCGCCACCATCCACGCCACGCGGCGTGATCGTTCGAGATCGTCGGTAACCGAGCGCCCCCAGCTGTCGGCAATTGCGAGGTCGTCCTCGTCGAACTTCTCGTGCGCGGTCACTGGTCTTTCCTCCGGTTCGCCAGGGATCGGGCGTGTCGATTGCGGCGATGGCTGCTGCCCAGCCGTTCGGCGGGCGGCATGGCGGCGACCGTGGCG
>JAGREI010000238.1 GCA_020446625.1 Erythrobacter sp. | reverse complement strand
GCCCTCGGCCGTGCGCGAGAAGGGCACGCCGAAGTGTTCCAGCTCGTGCACCGCCGGCACGGCCTCGCGGCACATGTATTCGATGGCATCCTGGTTGCCCAGCCAGTCCGACCCCTTGACGGTATCGAACATGTGCCATTGCCAGTGGTCAGGCGAATTGTTGCCCAGCGAGGCGGCGATGCCGCCCTGCGCCGCCACGGTGTGGCTGCGGGTGGGGAAAACCTTGGTGATGCAGGCGGTCTTCAGCCCGGCCTCTGCCGCGCCCATGGTGGCGCGCAGGCCCGAACCGCCCGCGCCCACCACCACCACATCGTAGGTGTGATCGGTGATGGGATAGCTGCGGCCGTTGATTTCGAAGGTGGCGGTGCGGGCCATCAGGCGGCTCCCTGCGTAAAGACGAGACGGGCAAGGCTGAACAGGCCGAAGGCGGCGCCAGCGAAGAAGGCGAGGTTGAGCAGCAACATGCAGGCAAACTTGTTGCCTTCGTCGTGCACATAGTCCTCCAGCACCACCTGCATCCCCATCTTGGCGTGCCAGAAGGTGGATATGATCATCAGCGCCACCATGAAGGCGGGCAAGGGCTGGCTGAGCCAGCCGTGCACGCTGGCGAACGAGTAATCGCCCAGCAGCACCAGCGAAATGCCGAAGAACAGCACCGAGACGAGATTGCCCACCGCGGTGACCCGCGCCATGATCCAGTGATGCGCGCCGTGATGCGCCGAGCCCAGCCCGCGTACCCGGCCGATGGAAGTTCCGTTACCCATTGTCCCCTCCCCTCAACGCAGCAGCAGCCAGGCCCACAGCGCGGCGGTCAACACCACGCCCCCGGCCATCGACACCAGCGAACCCACGCGGTTGCCGTCCAATTCATAACCCGCGCCGATGTCGAGCACGAAGTGCCGCAGGCCCGAACACATGTGGTTGAAGAAGGCCCAGGTCAGCCCGATCAGCACCACCTTGCCATACCAGGCGCCAGCATGGCCGAGGAAGGCGTTGTAGGCATCCTCCCCGCTCGCCAGCGAACACAGCCAGTACAGCAGCACCGCCGCGCCCACCGTCGCCAGGCCATTGCCGGAAATGCGGTGGAGGATGGAAACCGTCATGTGCGGTCCCCAGCGCCAGATCTGCAAGTGTGGTGAAAGTGGCCGATCCGCCATGACATGCCCCGTTCTGTGAGTCTGTGCGGCCTGCTCTAGCGATTGTGGCGGGTGAGGCAAGCGGGGCTTGGCCCGCCTGCGGTACAAGTGGGGCTTTGATCGCGGCGCGACAGGCTCTAAACGCCGAACATGACCAATGTTCTCGTCACCGGAAGCAGCCGCGGGATAGGCCAGGCGATTGCCGACCAGCTGGCCGAACGCGGCTGCAATGTCATGGGCCACGCCACCCGCGCGCTGGACGATCGCACAATTCCCGCCGACTTTGCCGATCCGCCCAGCCCACAGTTCCTGTGGCAGGAGGCGCTCGACCGGCTGGATGGACGGATCGACGTGCTGGTGAACAATGCCGGGCTGTTCGAAGCGATTCCGCTGAACGCCAGCGACATCGAATGGCTCGATCGGTGGGAAGATACCATGCGCATCAACCTCACCAGCGCCGCGCAGCTCAGCCGCTTTGCCGTGCGCCACTGGCAGCAGACGGGCCGCAGCGGGCGGATCGTGCACGTGGCCAGCCGCGCGGGCCATCGCGGCGACAGCCCGGCGCACTGGCACTATGCCGCCGCCAAGGGCGGGATGCTGGCCATGCACAAGACCATTGCCCGCGCCTATGCCCGCGAAGGCATCTATTCCTACGCCATCGCGCCGGGCTTCACCGATACCGCCATGGCAGGCGACTACCTCGACAGTCGCGGCGGCGAAGGGCTGCTGGCCGATATCCCGCTGGGCCGCGTGGCAGAGCCGGAGGAAATTGCCGATATCGCGGTGTTCTGCGCGCTCGATGCCCCGCCCAGCATGACCGGCGCGGTGATCGACGCCAACGGGGCAAGCTATGTGCGCTAGACCCTGTTTCAGTAGGGGGGCTGGCGGCTTTCCTACACGGCCCGATGCAGGCATTGGCGCGAACCGGCTGCCTGGCTGCACAGGGCGAATTGACCCGGCGGGGTGTCAACTTCGCCAGTCACGCATAAACATATGGAATTACACAAGAACATGCCCAAATCGGCCATCGTCACGATGTCAACTTCGTCAATTTCGCTGGCCCTGGCGGCGCTGGCATCGCTGGGCGGCGGCGCGGCCCCGGCCATGGCGCAGGGCGATCCCGACGATCTCGACACGCAGATGCGCACTGAATGGACGCAGACCTGCGCGGACTGGGACGAATGGGACAAGCCCGGCCCGCCTTTCCGCGTCTTCGCCAACACCTGGTACGTCGGCACCTGCGGCATCGCCGCGATCCTGGTGGCAGACGGCCACGGCGGCTTCGTGCTGATCGACAGCGGCACCGATGCAGGCGCGCAGGTGGTGCTCGACAACTTGCAGGCGCTGGCCATTGATCCCCACGATATCGGCATGGTGCTGGAAAGCCACGAACACTGGGATCACGTCGGCGGCATGGCGCGCATTGCCGAGGCAACGGGCCACGGTGTGGTTACCAGCCGCGAGGCGTGGCGCGTCTTCGCCACCGGCCAGCCCGATCCGCGCGATCCGCAGTTCTCCACGCTGGAACAGATGCGCCCGGTCGAGGTGGTGAATACCGTCACCGACGGCACCGTCGTCGGCGTGGGCAATCTGCGGCTGACCGCGATTGCCACCCCCGGCCACACCCCCGGCGCGCTGACCTGGCAATGGCAAAGCTGCGACGACAACCGCTGCCTGACCGTGGTCTATGCCGACAGCCTTTCCCCGGTCCAGTCGGACCCCTATCGCTATTCCGACCATCCCGAATATGTCGACACTTTCCGTGACAGCCTGGCGCGGCTGGCTGAACTCGATTGCGACGTGTTGCTCACCCCGCACCCATCGGCCAGCCAGATGCGTGACCGGCTGCTGGCGGGCGACCTGTCGCAGGGGATGAACTGCGCTGAATATGCCGAGATCCAGGACGCGCGGCTAAGCCAGCGACTGGCGCTGGAGGCAGGGCAATGAGCTGGAAGCTGACCGCCGTGGCCGCCAAGGAAGTGGTCGAACTGGCGCTGGAACGGCGCGAGGCCGTGGCCGACTGGGACGAGAACCTGGTGCTGACGGGCTACGAGGTCGATCCCGACGATGGCACGATTTGGCAGCTCGATGCCTATACGCCGGGCAAGCCCGGTGCCGCCGAGAAGAAGGCGGTGGCCGCGCTGTTCGATGCGCCTGCCCCCGCGATCATGGCCGAGCAGCTGGCCGAACTGGACTGGGTGGTGGAAAGCCAGAAGGGCGTCGATCCGATCCGCGCCGGGCGTTTTCGCGTGCGCACGCCCGATTATCCCGCGCTGGACGAGCCGGGCGTCACCGAATTCGTGATCCCCGCCGCGCAGGCATTCGGCACCGGGCAGCACGCCACCACCGCCGGGTGCCTGGCCATGCTCGACGCGATGAAGGCGCAGGGCGTTACTCCGCGCAGCCTGGCCGATATCGGCACCGGCACCGGCCTGCTGGCCTTTGCCGCCATGCACCTGTGGCCGCGCGCGCTTGCCACGGCCAGCGATATCGACCCGGTCTGCGGCCCCGCCGTGGTGGAGAACTGCGAGCTCAACCATGTCACGCTTGGCACCGGCCACGGGCAACTGGCCATGGTGATTGCCGACGGCATGGACGACGCCGCCTTGCAAGGGCGCGCGCCCTTCGACCTGCTGATCGCCAATATCCTGGCCGCGCCGCTGATCGACATGGCATTCGACTTTGCCGGGGCGGTGGCGCCGCGCGGCCATATCCTGCTGGCGGGACTGCTGGAGGTGCAGGAGGCGAAGGTGCGCGCGGCCTATTTCCGCGCGGGCTTCCGCCTGCACCGCCGCCTGGTCAACGGCGACTGGAGCATCCTGTGGTTGCGGCACCGGTTCGTCGGCTAGGCCGCTGGACGCTGCGCCTGCTGGGCGCGCTGGGCCTGGTGGTGCTCGCCTTCTTCCTTGCCGCGTGGATTGGCAGCGCGATCCCCGCAGGCGGCGCCTTGCCCGCCCCGGCTGCGGGCGAGGAAGCGGTGCAGATCATGGTCGAGACCAACGGCACCCACACCTCCATCGTGGTGCCGGTGGCAAACGCGGTGAAGGACTGGCGGCAGGACTTTCCCAGCGCCTCGCTCCCCCGGCCCGACGGCCACCTGCCCACGCACCTGTCGATCGGCTGGGGCGAGCGCGAAGTGTTCCTGCACGTTCCCAACTGGGGCGAACTGCGGCCCGCCGCCGCCTTGCGCATCGCCACCGTGGGCGGCGAAGCCATGCTGCGGGTGAGCCATGACTTCCACCCCGCCGCCGATGCCGATCACCGCCCGCTGTGGATCAGCCGCGCGCAGTACCAGCGACTGGTGAGCGCAATCGAACGATCGCTGCCCATGGTGCCGGCCGGGCAGCAGCGGGCGATGTTCCACGGCACCTATGCCGCAGATGCCTATTACACCTCGAACGGCACCTATACCCTGGCCAACACCTGCAACACCTGGGTCGGCGCGGCGCTGGCCGAAGCGGGAGTGCCGATGGGCTGGTGGACTCCGCTGGAAGGCGGGGTGATGAAGTGGATCCCCCTGCCCCCCGATCCGCCAGCCTGACCCCGGCAGACATTACGATAGCGCAATGATGGCAGTGATCTTGGTTGCTAATGGTGATACCAATGCTGCGGGCGCATGCGAATTCCAGGGGGTCAGGCCGCCATGGCGGATCGCGATACAGAGCGTTATGACATTTCCATCGTCGGCACCCTGCGCACCGGCACGGGCAAGCGCGAGGTGACTATCGTCGACCTGTCGGAGCAGGGGTGCCGCATCTTTGACCGGATGGGATACCTGTCGCACAACATGGCCGTCACGCTGAAGATCGGCCCGGTCGGCCCGATCGAAGCCACGGTGCGCTGGCAGGACCAGCCCTATGCCGGGATCCGCTTCGACCGCCCGCTTTACCCCGCGGTTCTCGACCACATCCGCGCCCATTTCGATCTGCGCCACCTGGGCAAGGGCCACATCGACGGCAAGCCCGACGAATAGGCCAGTCGGTCCTGTAGATCAGTCGACCTTGCCCTTGCGCGTGGCCGGATAGAGCAGCTGCCCCCAGTAGCCCTGCGGCACCTGCTCCGGAATGCCGTAGTTCTCCGGCCAGCGATCGGGCGGGAGGTGGAAGGTGCCGAACAGCTTGTCGAGCCAGGGGAAATGGATGGCGAAATTGACGTCCACCGCCTCGGCCTCCAGCCCGTGGTGCCAGTGGTGGAAGCGCGGCGTGGCGATCCAGTGGCCCAGCAGGTTGAAGTTCCCGCCGACATTGGCGTGCAGCAGGGAAGACCAGACGTAGATGAACCCCAGGTACGCCTGCATCACCGCCGGGCTGAACCCCAGGGTGAACAGCGGCAGCGAAGTGACCGCGCGCAGCAGCACGATTTCGACGAAATGCATCCGCGAACCAGCCAGCCAGTCCATGCTCTTCGCGCTGTGGTGCACGGCGTGGAAGCCCCACAGGAAGGGCACCTGGTGGAACAGCCGGTGATACCAGTATTGCACGAAGTCCGAAGCGACCAGGACGATCACGAACTGCACCAGCCACGGCAGGCTCGCCACTCCGGCGCGGAAGGCGCCCCAGCTGTCGGTATTGGCATTGATCGCGTTCGACGGCGCCAGCGCCAGGAAGCCCAGCAGTTGCACGAACATCGAACTGACGAGGAAGTAGAACAGGTCCTCCCGCCATTCGGCCCGGAACAATCGCTGCTCGCGCCGGTGCGGCACCAGCCGTTCGAGCGGAGCGAACATGAAGCCGGTGGCGAGCAGGTTCACGGCGAAGAAGTCGAGCCCGAAGAAGATACCCCAGCTGGCCGTCTCTTCCGGCTGCACGTTCGCTCCGCCCAGCAGGCTGGCCGCCAGCGCCACCAGCAACGCCGCAAAGCCCAGCGCCTTCCTCGGCCGCAGCAGCAGGCTGAGCAAGGCCAGCGCATAGGCTGCCAGCAAGGTGAGGTGGACCACGAGGCGGAAGCCGTTCCAGTCCTTCACCACCTGCAATTCGGGCGTGGCGAACCAGTCGGGAAAGCGCAGCGCCACCACCATGGCGAGGCCGCTCAACGCCAGCAGCAGCGCGAAGAACCCGGCAAACCACCCGCTGCCGAACCGCCGCACCTCGCGCGGGGATTCGAGATCGGCCACGAATTCGCGGAAGAAGCCCGCCTTGCCCGCTGTTTCGCCCTCAGTTTCCATCGTCACCCCGCTTGCGCCACGATTGCTGCCCAGCCCGCTTCGTCGATCACCTCGATGCCCAGTTCGGCGGCCTTCTTCAGCTTGCTGCCTGCGCCCGGCCCGGCGACGACCAGGTCGG
>JAGREI010000237.1 GCA_020446625.1 Erythrobacter sp. | reverse complement strand
TGTGGTCCTTCCCCACGCAATCGGGGGTGATCGCCGCACCGATGACCTATGCCATCAATGGCGAACAGTACGTCGCCATCGTGGTCGGCTGGGGCGGAGTGTGGGACGTGGCGACCGGCGTGCTGTCCGCCACGTCCGGCCCGCCGCGCAACATCAGCCGCCTGCTGGTGTTCAAGCTGGGCGCCAGTGGATCGCTGCCCGCGCCGCCGCCGCTGGCCCAGCGCGCGCTCGACCCGCCGCCGTTCACCGGCACCGAGGCGCAGGCCACGCAGGGCGCGCAGCTCTACGGCCGCTTCTGCAACACCTGCCACGGCGATGCGGCAGTGGCGGGCGCGCTCAACCCCGACCTCAGGCACTCGGGCGCGATCAACAGCCTCGATTCGCTGAAGGCGATCGTGATCGACGGGGCCTTTGCCCACAACGGCATGGTCTCGTTCCGCGCCGACATCGACGAGACCCAGCTTGAGGCGATCCGCCAGTACCTGATCATGCGGGCAAACCAGGATCGCGACCTGGGGGCGCATTAGCGGCTGCCAGCGCTCTCGACTCACGGCGCGGGAGCACTATTACGATCGTTACGATGGCGCGCCCGGCACGTTTGAGGCGTAGGCAGCCGTGCGCGCCCTTGCTAGAATGAAGTCAACGCCATCTGATTCCGGTTGAGAGGAGCCGCAGTATGAACGAACAGACCACCATCGATCGCACCCAGCGCGAATATTCGCCTGCGGTAAAGGCCGCGCTGGCGCGCAAGCCGCAGCTCTACATCAACGGCGAATGGGTCGATTCCTCGGGCGGCGAAACCATCGACGTGGAAGATCCCAGCTCGGGCGCGGTGATCTCCAGCTTCTGCGAAGCCACCGACAAGGACGTGGATCGCGCCGTCGCCGCCGCGCGCGCTGCCTTCGACGATGGCCGCTGGCGCAACCTGCCGCCGATCGTGCGCGAGAAGACCATGCACCGGCTGGCCGACCTGATCGAGGAACATGCCGACGAGTTTGCCGAACTCGAAGCCATCGACGTGGGCAAGCCCAAGGGCATGGCCGCGATGATCGACGTTCCCGGCTCGGTCGCCCACATCCGCTACATGGCGGGCTGGGCCGGCAAGATCAACGGCGAGACCATCGCCCCCTACTCGATGCCTGCTGGCATGGTGTTCGGCTATACCCTGAAGGAACCGGTGGGCGTCTGCGCGCAGATCGTGCCGTGGAACTTCCCGCTGCTGATGGCCTGCCTGAAGATCGCCCCCTGCCTGGCCGCCGGTTGCACCACGGTGCTGAAGCCCGCCGAACAGACCAGCCTCACCGCGCTGCGGCTGGCTGACCTGGTTCACGAAGCGGGCATCCCGGCGGGCGTGGTCAACGTGATCACCGGCTATGGCCACACCGCGGGTGACCGGATGGTGAAGCACCCCGATGTCGACAAGGTGGCCTTCACCGGTTCGACCGAGATCGGCAAGCTGATCAACCGCAACGCAACCGAAACGCTCAAGCACGTCACCCTCGAACTGGGCGGCAAGTCGCCCGTGGTGGTGATGCCCGATGTCGACATTGCCGAAACCGCCCCCGGCGTGTCGCAGGCGATCTTCTTCAACTCGGGCCAGGTCTGCGTGGCCGGCTCGCGCCTCTATGCCCACAAGTCGGTGTTCGACAAGGTGGTGGAAGGCATGGCCGAAACCGCGCCGTTCTGGGCGCCGCGCCCCTCGCTCGATCCCGAAGCCCACATGGGTCCGCTGGTGTCGAAGGAACAGCACGAGCGCGTGCTGGGCTACATCGAGGCCGGCAAGCGCGACGGCGCCTCGGTGCTGATGGGCGGCGACGTCCCGTCGAGCGACGGCGGCTACTACGTCAACCCCACCATCCTGACGGACGTGAACCCGCAGATGAGCGTGGTGCGCGAGGAAATCTTCGGCCCCGTCGTGGTGGCCCAGCGGTTCGACGACCTGAACGACGTGGTGCGCGAAGCCAACGACACGCCTTATGGCCTCGCCGCCGGTGTCTGGACCAAGGACAATAGCGCCGCCGTGCGCCTGGCCAGCCAGCTCAAGGCAGGCACCGTCTGGGTCAACTGCCACGCGATGATCGACACCGCGATCCCCTTCGGCGGCTACAAGGAATCG
>JAGREI010000236.1:258-8053 GCA_020446625.1 Erythrobacter sp. | reverse complement strand
GTCGCCCGCGCCGGTCACCACGATCACGCGCACTTGCGGATCGGCTTCCAGCTGCTGCCACGCCTGCGGCAGTTCCTCGTTCATCCGCGCGTTGACGGCATTGCGCCGCTCCTCGCGCGCCAGCGTCAGCGTGGCGACGTGGCCCGCCGTGGCGATGCGCAGGGTTTCGAAAGCCCCGCTCATTCGACACCCAGGATGCTGACGGCGCAGCCGGTGGGATAGCCGCCGATGTTGTGGCTCAGCGCCAGCTTCGCGCCTTTCACCTGCCGCGGCCCGGCTTGCCCGCGCAGTTGCAGCACGTTCTCCACGATCATGCGCGCGCCGGTGGCCCCGGTGGGGTGGCCGAAGCTCTTGAGGCCGCCGTCGGTGTTCACCGGCAATTCGCCCGTCAGTTCGAAGGTGCCGCTGGCGATATGTTCCTTCGCCGCGCCCTTGGGGATCAGGCCGAGGTCTTCGTAGGACAGCAGCTCGGTCATGGTGAAGCAGTCGTGCAGCTGCACCACGTCGAGCTGGCGGAACGGATCGTCGATCCCGGCCATGCGATAGGCATCGCGCGCGGCGTATTCGGTGGCCTTCCAGCGCAGGAAATCGTGGTCCGGATCAGTGTGCGGATTGGGCGAACAGTGCGACGTGATCGCCTTCACGAACACCGGCTGCGAGGGGTAATTCCGCGCCAGGTCGGCCCGCGTCACGATCACCGCCGCCGCGCCATCGGTCTGCGCCGCGCAATCGTACAGCCCGAACGGCCAGGCGATCATCCGCGCATTCAGCGCCTCCTCGACGGTGATTTCCTTCTTGAGGAAGCTCTTGGGCGCCAGCGTGCCGTTATGATGGTTCTTCACCGCGATCTTCGCCAGGTCTTCGCGCCCCGCGCCGAACTTCGCGAAGTAAGGCGCGCAGGCGAAGGCGAACCATCCGGCGGGCGTGGCGGGAATGTCGCGCACCCAGCGAAAGCTGACCGTGGGGCCGGATACGCCGCGATCCTTGGGCTTGTCATAGCCCACTGCCAGCACCGTGTCATAGACTCCGGCCGCCACCGCCATGCAGGCCGCGCGCACCGTTTCGGTGCCGGTGGCGCAATAGTTGTAGACGGCGCTGACGGGCTTGGTGAGCTTCAGCGCCTCCGACACGTCGACCGGCCCCATGGCGGAATAGAGCGAGCCGCAATAGATCGCGTCGATCTGGCGGTTCGCATCCTCGATCCCGGCGTCGGCATAGGCTTCGAACACCGCTTCCACGATCAGGTCTTCGGCGCCCCTGGTCCAGCTTTCCCCGAACTGCGAGCAGCCCACGCCGACGATGGCGGTCTTGTCCTTCATGCTCATGCGGGCCTCCCGGCCGGCACGGCCTTCCAGAAGTAGTTGGGCCGCCGTCCGACATCGTGGATCTTGCGGAAGACGAAGCGCAGCTCCATCCCCAGTTGCGGTTCGGCTCCATCGAGTTCGGCCAGTTGCAGGTAGATGCGCGGGCCGCCGTCTACCTCGACGATGCCCACGGCGGTGGGCGGATTGGGCGCGGGGAAGAAGGCGTCGAGCGTGTAGGTGACCAGCCGCCCGTGCTTCTCGGCGAAGTCCTCGGGCGCAAACGCGTCCTTCGTGCCGCAGCGAATGCACACGCGGCCCTTGGGAAACTGCGCCTCGCCGCACTGGCATCGCTGGCCTTGCAGGCGCAGGTCCTCGGCGCGTTCGCGGTAATGGACGGTGGCGGAAATGCCCTGATCGTCGAGCGGCGGATATTCGCCGGCATCCAGCCCGCGCGCCTTGCGGTAGGCGGCTTGCGATGAGACCGGCAGGCCATCGGCAAGGCTGTCGGCAAAGGCGGTGGTGGTGGCCTTGCGACGCATGGCGAACAGCAAGGCGTCGGCACCATCACCGTGCGCCAGCAAGGCAAGCTGGTCGCCAGCCTGGGCCTGTTCCAGCGCGGCGGCCAGCAGCAGCGGAGCATGGGCTACGCCGCAGAAACCGGCGGTGTCGAACAGCGGGGTGAGCAGGTCGCCGCGCCCGGCACCCACGGCGCGGGCGAGGTTGCCCGCCGCGCGCTTGTCCGGCGCGCTGGTGGCCCACAGGCGGCGCGTGCCATCCGCAGCATCGGGCAGGCGCGCAGCCGCTGCCACGCTGGGTTCGAGGAAACCGTACTGGCTGGTGAACCGCTCCTCCCAGCCGTGCACGAAGCGGTCGCCGCTGCGGCGCCAGGTGTCGACTATCTCTTCGCTGTGCGCCGCTTGGGCGATGATCGTGGCCACCGGATTGTCGCTGCCCAGCACGAAGGCCACGGCGCCGTCGCCGCCTGCGCGTTCCAGCGTGGAACCGGGCGCGCCCATGCGGCAATCGCTGGCGATCACCAGCGCCTTGCCCGCGCTGCCCGCGCGCACCGCCTCGTCAGCCAGTTGCAGCGCCTGCACTGCGCCGCGCAGCGAATGCGCCACGTCGATGGTCCGCGTGGCAGGCGACAGGCCCAGCACTGCTGCGATCAGCGCCGCGCCCTGCTTCTCCTCGAAGGCGTGGGTGGTGCTGGCAAAGACCAGCAGGCCGATGTCCTCGCGCGCATGGCCCGCCAGCGCCTGGCGCGCCGCGTCCACCGCCAGCGTGATGGCATCCTCGTCTGCCCAGGCCAGCGAGCGCGCCGGGCCATGGCCACCAGCCTTGCCCGCCAGCACGGCCAAGGGCAGGCGATGGCGCGCAATGTGGCAGCCCCAGCTGACGATGCCGGTTGCAGGCGCGCTCATTGTGCGCCCGGCGCCTTCACGCCGCCATGGAAGGGATAGGGCTGGCCAAGGATGCCGAAGGCGCCGAATTCGCCGGGCATGTGCGTCTGGAAATGCTGGCGGATCGCCTCGATATCCCAGCCATCCTGTTTCACCAGCGTCTTGCCGTAATGCGGCTGCACCATGTGCGACAGGCGTTGCCCTCCGGTGCCGAACACCTGGCCCGAGACGTTGCTGGCCTCGTCGCTGCACAGGTAGACCAGCGCCGGGCCGTTCATCGCCGGATCGAATTCCTGCCCCGGATTGCCGTCGGCATCGCGATAGGTCTTCGACATCGCCGTCGTTCCCAGCGGACCGATGGCGTTCACCCGGATGCCGTGGCGCGCCAGTTCCATCGCCCAGGTATAGGTCATCGAGGCGATGGCGCCCTTGGCGGCGGCATAGGCGGTCTGTCCGAAGCTGCCGAAATGCGCGCCTGAAGTGGTATTGACCACCGCCCCGCCGCTGCCCTGTTCCACCATGGCCCGCGCGGCGGCCTGGGTGCACCAGAAGGTGCCCTTGACGTGGACCGTCAGCACGCTGTCCAGTTCCTCGTCGGTCATCTTCAGCAGGGTGCGATCCCGAAGGTTCCCGGCATTGTTGACCATGATCCGGATTGATCCGAATTCCGCGATGCAAGCCTGCACCAGCGCCTCTGCACCTGCGCGGGTGCCGATATCGTGGGTGGAGACGAGCGCCTTGCCGCCGCTGGCCCTGACCTGTTCGGCCAGCGCCGCAGCAGCGGCTTCGTTGATATCATTGATCACCACCGGCGCACCTGCTGCCGCCAGGTGCGTCACATGGCCGCGCCCGATCCCGCCTGCTGCGCCGGTGACCACGGCCGGGCGGCCTTCGAGCAGGCGCGCGCTCATGCTTCCAGCACCCGGTGCTGGCCCGAAAGCAGCGCCGCGCCTGCGCTTTCCTGCAAGTCCAGCGGTTCGCCGTACATCAGTTGCAGGTGCTTGGCCCGGCGGTAGAACAGCTGCGGATCGGCTTCCAGCGTGAAGCCGATGCCGCCGTGGACCTGGATCGCCGTGGCCGAAACGTCGCGGAATACCTGGCACGCCTTCAGCTTGGCCATGTCGGCCCAGGTGGCAAAGTCTTCGCCCTCGTCTGCTGCTGCGGCGGCGCGGTAGACCAGCATCCGCGCGCCTTCGAGGTTGACCGCGGCATCGGCCAGCATGTGGGCAATCGCCTGGAACGATCCGATCGGCTGGCCGAACTGCTGGCGGGTGGCGGCATAGTCGCGGGCGATTTCGAGCACGTGCCCGGTGCCGCCCACGGCTTGCGCCGCGATGGCCACCTGCATCCGGCTGGTCGCCAAGGCCCAAGCTGCATCGGCAGCATCGCCGCGCGCCACCATGTGAGCGACGGCGGTTTCGTCGAAGACGATCCGGGCCAGGCCGAGGTCGCCAAGATTGGGCAGGTCGGTAAGCGCCAGCCCGGCGGCGTCGGCGCGCACGAGGCAGGCGATCCGTTCTCCTGTCGCAGTGCGCGCGTCGACCAGCAGGTAATCCGCCAGGCGCGCATCCGCGACGAAATCCTTGCTGCCGCTGAGCCTTGCCTGGCCGTCGCTATCCGAGAGAATTGCCGGTCCATCACCATCCAGCATGGCGCAGGCAATGCGCGCTGTGCCAGCAATGATCTCGCCCAGCACCGCAGCCACCGGGGCATCGCTGCTGGCGGCGAGGACGGTCTGCGCCAGTACGCTCGATTCGGTGAAGGCGAGGGGGACCAGTGCGCGGCCGAGTTCGGCCTGGGCCACCACCAGTTCGGTCAGGCCCATTCCCAGGCCACCGGCCTCCTCGCTGGCCAGGATCGCGCCGATTCCCATCTCCGCAAGGTCTGCGAAGAGCGGCAGCGCGCGCGCCGGATCGGCTTCGCACTGGCGCACTTCGGCACTGGTGAAACGGTCCGAAAGCAGGGCCCGCAACGTGTCTTGCAGGGCCACCTGTTCTTCCGAAAGGCTGAGGTCCATCGCTACTCCCCTTGCGCGCTGCGGCGCATAATAACGAAACCAAGCGTATCGTTAAGTGTACCCGCTGTCCAGCCACAAACGCAGCATGATCGCGCGGGCTTTCGCGGTGTTGACTGGATATGCGAAACTGATAGTATCGTAAAAAGCTTGGGAGAGATGATTCATGGACATTCTGGGCCTTGGGTACCTGGGAATCGACGCGCCCGATCCGGACGCGTGGCTGGCCTTCGGGCGTGACCTGATCGGGCTGGACACCGGCCGCGCACCGGTGGCGCCGCCCTATGTCGATGCCGGGCAGGACGGGCGCGGTCCGGATGGATCGGTCTACTTCCGCATCGACGACTGGAGCTGGCGGCTGGCGGTTCACCCGATGGTGCCCGGTCGCGAGCGGCCGGGCCTGCGTTACCTCGGCTTCGAGCTGCCCGGTGCCGCCGAACTGGACGTGGCGATTGCCGAACTGGAGGCCGCAGGCTGCGCGGTGCGGCGGGGCGACGCGGCGGACTGCGTCGCCCGCGCGGTGACGGGCATAGCCTTCACCAGCGATCCTTCGGGCAACGCGCTGGAGCTGTTTTACGGCCCGCTGGTCACCAACAACTATCGCAATTCCAAGGGGATCGAGTTTCTCACCGGCCAGCTGGGCATGGGCCACGTCAACCTGTTCACCAGCAATTACGATGCCTGCGCGGCCTTCTACACTGACGTGCTCGGCTTCCGCCTGACCGATTATTACGAGGTGGGGGAAGGGCAGCTGATCAACTTCTTCCACATCAACCCGCGCCACCACACCATCGGCCTGATGAAGGTCGCCCCCTTCGACGCCATCCATCACATCATGTTCGAGACGACCGATATCGACATGGTCGGCCTCGCCTACGACCGGGTGAAGGCCGCGGGCAGCAAGATCACCGCCTCGCTGGGCCGCCATTCGAATGACCGGATCATCTCGTTCTACGTCGAATCGCCCTCGGGCGTCGAAATCGAGATGGGCTGGGGCGCGATGACTGTCGGGCCGGACTGGACCCCGCGCTATCGCGGGCCGGGGGACATCTGGGGCCACCACGGCCTGACGTCTGACGCCATTGCCGAAGGCGGGAAGGACAAGTGATGGCAGCCCGGCTAGCCCGCCCCTACGTCGAAGCCGGGATCGTCGCCAACGACCGGGCGGAGGCTTTGGCCTTCTGGCACGATCTCCTGGGTTTCCCAATCGAAGGCGAGGTCAGCTTTCCCGGTCTGACGGTGATCCGGCTGGACCTTGGCGGTTCCACCCTGCGCATCTGCGTGCCGGACCAGCCCGCCGGACATGTGGCACCAGCGGGCGGCTTCGCGGAGGCCACCGGGCTGCGCTACCTGACACTCTACGTGAACAACCTGGACGAACTGGTGTCGGCCATCGAAGCGGCCGGATACCCGGTGCCGTTCCCGCCGCGCGAAATTCGTCCCGGCCACCGCGTCGCGCAAGTGCAGGACGGGCGCGGGGTGACCCTGGAACTGGTCGAGACTGCCGCCGGATGACCGTGTCGCTCTCCGACAAGTACGAAACGCACGCCGGCCACGTCTACCTGACCGGCAGCCAGGCGCTGGTGCGCCTGCCGATGATGCAGCGGATGCGCGACGAAGCGGCCGGGCTGAAGACCGCCGGGTTCATCTCCGGCTATCGCGGATCGCCGCTGGGCATCTACGACCTTGCCCTGTGGCAGGCGCAGGCCGCGCTCGACCGGCACGACATCCGCTTCCAGCCGGGGGTCAACGAAGACCTGGCGGCTACCGCGGTCTGGGGATCGCAGCAGACCGGGCTGGTGGGGCCATCGCCCTACGACGGCGTATTCGCCATGTGGTATGGCAAGGGGCCGGGGGTGGATCGTTCGGGCGATCCCCTGAAACACGGCAGCTTCGCCGGGGCATCGGCCAACGGCGGGGTGCTGGCGCTGTGCGGGGATGATCACGCCGCGCGTTCGTCCACCATCGCGCACCAGAGCGACCATGCGCTGATCCATTTCGGGATGCCGGTGTTCAACCCGGCGCATGTGCAGGACTATCTCGACCTGGGTCTGGCGGGCTTTGCCATGTCGCGCTTTTCCGGCGCCTGGATCGGGTTCAAGTGCATCACCGATACGGTGGAGACGTCCGCGCGGGTGGACGGTTCGCCTGACCGGCTCGCCTTCGCCATTCCCGAGGACTTCGCCATGCCTCCGGGCGGGCTGAACATCCGCCTTGGCGTGATGCCGCTGGTGGCCGAAGCGCGCCAGTTCGACCTGCGGTTGGACGCGGTGAAGGCGTTCGCCCGCGCCAACGGGATCGACCGCGTGCTGTTGGGCGGCAAGGGCAGGCGGCGGCTGGGGATCGTCACCACCGGCAAGGCCACGCTCGACGTGCTGGAGGCGCTGCGTCTGCTCGGCCTCGACCATGCTGCTGCCGAACGCGCCGGGATCGGCGTTTACAAGCTGGGCATGAGCTGGCCGATCGAGCCCCAGGGAATGCGCGCCTTCGTCGAGCATTGCGACGAAGTGCAGGTGATCGAGGAAAAGCGCGGGGTGATCGAGGAACAACTCGCGCACCTGCTCTACAACCTGCCTGCCGACCAGCGCCCTGCACTCAGCGGCAAGCGCGATCCGTCCGGCGCGCCGCTGCTGTCGCAAGTGGGCGAATTGGCTCCGGCATCGGTGCTGAAGGCGATCCGCGCGCGATTGCTGGCGAGCGATCTCGACGTGGACCTGCGCGCCCGGCTGGATGGCCGGAACATCGAGGCAGCAGGTGCAGACGTGATGGCCGCCGCCGGGGGGCTGGTGCGCGCGCCCAGCTTCTGCGCCGGTTGCCCGCACAACACCTCCACCAGGGTTCCCGAAGGATCTGTGGCCATAGGCGGCATCGGCTGCCACGGTCTTGCCACCTGGCTGCCCGAACGGCGCACGGTCACGCTTTACCACATGGGCGGCGAGGGCGCGGCGTGGATCGGGCAGTCGCCCTTCACCGATACAGACCACATCTTCCAGAACCTGGGCGACGGCACCTATTTCCATTCGGGCCTGCTGGCGGTGCGCGCCTGCGTGGCGGCCAAGGTCAACATCACCTACAAG
>JAGREI010000236.1:0-209 GCA_020446625.1 Erythrobacter sp. | reverse complement strand
ACGGCAGCATTTCCGCGCCGCACGTCGCCGCGCAACTGCACGCGGAAGGAGTGGCGAAGATCGCGGTCGTGGCGGACGACCCATCGCGCCACGATCCCGCCCACTTCCCGCCGGGCGTCAGCTTCCACCACCGCGATGCGCTGGACGAGGTGCAGCGTGTGATGCGCGAAGTCGAAGGCGTCAGCGCGATCATCTACGATCAGGCCTGC
>JAGREI010000235.1 GCA_020446625.1 Erythrobacter sp. | reverse complement strand
ATCGCCTGCCGCTGGGTTCGCTGCCCTTCGTGGGCAAGAGCGACTATCCCTATATCGTCCCGCGCGTGGAAACCGATCCGCAGGCGCCGCTGGCCGACTTCCGCGAACAGCGCGCCGCCATGGCCAGCCAGGCGCGCGAAGCCGCCACCCCCACGCCCGAACAGCGCCACGAACGCGTGGCCCAGGCCGAAGGCGCGCGGCAGGAAATCGTTGAGCAGGAAATCATCGAAGGCGCGGTGCGCACCGCGCTGACGGTGGAGGCCAAGGGCAGCTACCTCTCGGTATTCGTGCCGCCGATCGAAAGCATGGAGGATTTCCTCGAACTGGTGGCCGAGATCGAGGCCACGGCAGAGGCCATGCAGTTGCCGGTGCGGATCGAAGGTTATCCGCCTCCGCCCGATCCGCGCATCCAGGTGCTGAAGGTCACCCCCGATCCGGGCGTGATCGAGGTCAACGTCCACCCCACCGCGACTTTCGACGAGCTGGTCGACCTCACCACCCGCCTTTACGATGCGGCGCGCGAATGCGGGCTGACGGCGGACAAGTTCATGGTGGACGGGCGATCGGTCGGCACCGGCGGCGGCAACCACATGGTGATGGGCGGCGCCAGCTTCACTGACAGCGCCTTCATCCGGCGGCCCGACCTGCTCAAGAGCTTCGTGCTCTACTGGCAGCGCCACCCTTCGCTCAGCTACCTGTTCTCCGGCCTGTTCATCGGCCCCACCAGCCAGGCCCCGCGCATCGACGAGGCGCGGCATGACAGCCTCTACGAGCTGGAAGTGGCGCTGGCGCAGGTGCCGCCGCCGGGCGAACCGCCGAAGTTCCCGTGGATCGTCGACCTCTTGTTCCGCAACATGCTGGTCGACGTGACGGGCAACACCCACCGCACCGAGATCTGCATCGACAAGCTCTATTCGCCTGACGGACCCACCGGGCGGCTGGGGCTGGTCGAATTTCGCGGGTTCGAGATGCCGCCCGATGCCAAGATGAGCGTCGCCGCCCAGCTCCTCCTGCGCGCGCTCACGGCGTGGTTCTGGCGCGAGCCGCAGGATGGTGCGCTGGTGCGCTGGGGCACCACGCTGCACGACCGTTTCCTGCTGCCGCATTTCTGCTGGAGCGACTTCCTGGAGGTGCTGGGCGACCTGCGCCACGCGGGTTACGACTTCGATCCCGACTGGTTCGAAGCGCAGCACCAGTTCCGCTTCCCCGTCCACGGCACGGTGCAGGCAGGCGGGGTGGAGCTGGAGATCAGCCACGCGCTCGAACCGTGGAACGTGCTCGGCGAAACCGGCGCGGTGGGCGGCACGGTGCGCTATGTCGACAGTTCGACCGAACGTTTGCAGGTGCGCGTCAACGGCCTGACACCGGGCCGCCACGTGATCGGCTGCAATGGACGGCGCGTGCCGCTGCATCCCACGGGCAAGCCGGGCGAGGCGGTGGGCGGGGTGCGCTACAAGGCCTGGGCGCCGCCCAGCTGCCTGCATCCGCTGCTGCCCGCCGACGCGCCGCTGACCTTCGACGTGTTCGACAGCTGGAACGGGCGATCGCTGGGCGGATGTGTCTATCATGTGGCGCATCCGGGCGGGCGCAACTATGACGATGTTCCGATCAACAATTTCGAAGCCGAGGCACGGCGCAAGGCGCGCTTCCAGGAACACGGCCACACGCCGGGCAAGGCCGCGATACCGGCGGCGGAGGACAGGGGGGAATTTCCGATGACGCTTGATCTCAGACGACCAGCGCGGCTGGGATGACCGCGTCGGGGCTTGCCCCCAGCGGCGTGACGGCAAACGCCGATCTGTTCGGGCCTGATCCCGGCAGCAATCCGCTCGCCTATTACGCCCCGGCTGATCCGGCGGCGGACATCTTCTCGTCGGCGTCGCCCGTCGCCAGTGTGGCCTGGCACGCCTATGCCGGCGGCATGGCCGGCCAGTGCCATTGCGACCTCGCGAAGCTGCAAGGCTATCTCGATGGCCATGTCGACGACCTGGGCCTGGCCTTCCGCCTTACCGGCGACGAGCACGAACGGCCCTGGCCGCTCAATCCCATGCCGATCTTCATCGGGGCGGCGGAATGGGAACAGATTTCCCAGGGGCTGGTGCAGCGCGCCGAACTGCTCGAACGCGTGATCGCGGACATCTACGGCCCGCAGCAGCTGGTGCGCGAAGGGCAATTGCCCGCAGCGGTGGTGTCCGGCAGCAGCAATTTCGCCCGGCGACTGGTGGGGACGCCGCCCGCTGGCGGGCATTACCTGCACGTCTACGCGGTGGACCTGGCGCGTGGCCCCACCGGCGAATGGCGCGTGCTGGCCGATCGGGTGCGCTTCCCCGTGGGCATGGGCTATGCGCTGGAGAACCGGCTGGCAATCGGACGCGCCACCGGCGGGCTGCTGGCATCGGTGGGGGTGCGCCACCAGGGCGAATTCTTCGACGCTTTCCGGCAAGGCGTGGCCAGCGATTGCCAGCGCGCCGACCCGCGCATCGCGCTGCTGACGCCGGGGCGGTTCAACCAGTCCTATCCCGAACAGGCGCACCTTGCCCGCCACCTGGGCTTCTCGCTGGTGGAAGGGCGCGACCTGACCGTGCGCGAGGACAAGCTCTACATGCGCACCATCGCGGGGCTGAAGCGGATCGACGCGCTGTGGCGCTGGATCGGCACCCGCGACATCGACCCGATGAGCTTCGATGCGCGCTCGCAGATCGGTGTGCCCAACCTGATGGCGGCAGCGGCGGGCGGACTGGTGCTGGCCAACTGGCCGGGCGCGGGCGTGGTCGAAAGCCGCGCCATGCCCGCCTTCCTGCCGCGCCTCGCCAAGTCATTGCTGGGCGAGCCGCTGCGGCTGCCCAATGCCGCCACCTGGTGGTGCGGCGGCGCGCAGGAACGCGCGCACGTGCTGGAAAACCTCGATCAGCTGGTGGTGAGTTCGGCCTTCCGCCGCCCGGTTATCGGCCTGGCCGACGGGCATACCCGCGCGGGCGCCAGCCTCTCTGCCGCCGAACGCGCCGAGCTGGAGCGCGGCATGGCGCAGCGGCCGATGGACTATTGCGGGCAGGAGATCGTCAGCCTGTCGACCACGCCGCTGCTGGTGGATGGCCGGTTCGAACCGCGCAGCTTCACCTTGCGCGCCTTCCTCGCCCGCAACGCGGACGGGGAATGGGTGGCCTTGCAAGGCGGTTTCGCCCGCGCTTCGCAGACGGGCGACCTGCGCACCTCGCTGATGGGCATGGGCGACATCTCGACCGACCTGTGCGTGGTCGATCCGGTGGCCCCCAAGGTGCCCGAGGAAGTGCTGCAACCCGACAAGCTGGAGGTGCGCCGCGAACAGGGCCTGCTGTCCAGCCAGGCGGCGGACAACCTGTTCTGGATGGGCCGTTACGGCGAACGCGCGCACCAGACCGTGCGCATCATCCGCGTGCTGATCGAACAGCTTGCCATGGCCGGCAACGGCGCTGCGGCCAGCACCACGCTGACCCGGCTGGCAAACCTCCTGCGCAGTCTTGGCGCTGTGCCTGCGGACAGCACCGACTGGTCCACCGCGCGGCTTTCCGCCGAGGCGCTGGGCAATGCCGCGCGCGGCGGATCGGTGCGCGCGCTGGCCGAACGCGAGCGCGGCATCGCGCAATTGCTGCGCGACCGGCTGACCCGCGATTCGTGGCGCGCGATCCAGCGCACCATGCCCAGCTATGTGCCGGGCGACATCGAGAGCATGGCGATCGCCTGTGACCGGCTGGTGGAACGCCACGCGGCGCTGAGCGGGCTGTTTGCCGACGGCATGAGCCGCGGCCCGGCCTGGCGCTTCCTCGACATGGGAATGCGGCTGGAACGCGGGTCGATGATCCTGCAAGCGGTGCAGGCCCTGGTCCCCGGCAGCGCCAGCGCCAACGATCTGTCCGCCCTGCTCGACCTGGTCGACGGGCAATCGCTCTACCGCAGCCGTTACCTGACCATGCCCTTCATCGCCCCGGTGTTCGACATGGTGCTGCTCGATCCGGTGCAGCCGCGCGGCCTGGCCTTCCAGCTCTCCCGCCTGGCCGAACACCTTGCCGCCATCCCCCCGCTGCACGAGGACGGGATGCCCGAACCGCCGCTGCGGCTGGCGCGGCGCGCGCTGGTGCGGCTGGAAGGGCTCGATGCTCGGCAGCTCGACAGCGCCACGCTCGACAGCTTGCGGGATGACCTTGGCGCCTTGTCCGAGGCGATCAGCAAGCGGTTCTTCCTGCAAGACGAACAGGCTCCGGCCAAGCAGACCCGGCTGCTGGCATGATCTATGCCGTGCGCCATGTCAGCACGGTGACCTATGCCACGCCGGTGAAGCAGGCGCAGTTCAACCTGCGGCTGGCGCCCTGGGCATGGCCGGGGCAGACGCTGGGGCGGCAGGTGCTGCACGTATCGCCGCATCCCGACATGCGCCAGACCATGCCGGGGCCGTACTGCGTCAACACCACCCGGCTGCGCTTCGACAACCCGCTCGACCGGATCGAGGTGACCAGCGAGTTCACCGTCGAAATCACTCCGCGCCCCGCGCCGGGCGAAGGCCCGCCCGCCGCGCAGGTGCAGGCAGAGGCGCTGGCGGTGCGGGACCTGTCGGTGCTGGCGCCCGCGCCATACCTATTCGCCTCGCGCGTGGCCGGGGTCGATCCCGCGATCGGGGACTGGGCGAGCACTCACCTGCTGCCGCAGGCCGGGATCGTCGCCTCGGTCAGCGCGCTGATGGCCGCGCTGCATGGCGAATTCACCTACAGCAAGGGCGCCACCACCAGCACCACGCCCCCCGAACAGGCTTTCGCCGCTCGCGAAGGGGTGTGCCAGGATTTTGCCCACGTAATGATCATGGCGCTGCGCAGCCATTGCATTCCGGCTGCCTATGTCAGCGGCTACCTGCGCACCCTGCCGCCGCCAGGCAAGCCGCGGCTGGTGGGGGCGGACGCCATGCACGCCTGGGTCAACGTGTGGTGCGGCGAGGAGATCGGCTGGCTGGGCTTCGATCCCACCAACAACTGCCTGAGCAATGGGGACCATATCCTGATCGGCATGGGCCGCGACTATGCCGACGTCTCGCCCATCGACGGCACCTTCATCGGCAATGCCCCGCAGAAGATGACCACCGCGGTGGACGTGGTGGAGGCGGGTTAAGCACCATTCTTGGGGGGTGCTGAACCTGCCTCAGATCGGGTAGTGTCCCGGTTGGGTTTCGAAGGTGATCCAGCGGGTTTCGGTGAAGGCGTCGATGCCCTGGCGGCCGCCGAAGCGGCCGTAGCCGCTTGCCTTCATCCCGCCGAAGGGCATCTGCGGCTCGTCGCTGACCGTGCTGGCGTTGACGTGGCAGATGCCCGCCTGGATCTGCCGCGCCACGCGCAGCCCGCGCGCGGTGTCGCGGGTGAACACGGCTGACGAGAGGCCGTATTCGGTATCGTTCGCCAGTTCGATCGCGTGCGCCTCGTCGCGCGCGCGGATGATGCCCACCACCGGGCCGAAGCTCTCGTCGCGGAACAGCTTCATGGCGGGCGTCACCTTGTCCACCAGGTGCGCGGGCATGACCACGTTCAGCGTCGTCTTCCCGCCCACCAGCAGTTCGGCACCC
>JAGREI010000234.1 GCA_020446625.1 Erythrobacter sp. | reverse complement strand
GATGCGCACCAGGCGCCAGGCGTTCGCCGCCCCCGGCAGCCCGCTCGACAAGGCGGTGCGGGTGCTGGCGGTGGCCTTGCCCGCGCTGGTGGGCGTGGTGGCGGCGATGATGCTGATCACCCCGCTTTCCCCGCGCGGCGAGATCAGCTTCCTGCTCGATCGCAACAAGGTGGCAATCGCGGAGGACCGGCTGCGGCTCGATAATGCCATGTACCGCGGGCAGGATCACCAGGGGCGGCCCTTCTCGCTGGTGGCCAGTTCCGCCGTGCAAAGCAGCAACTCGGTGCCGGTGGTGGAGATGCAGAACCTTACCGCGCGCATCTTGCTGGCCGAAGGCCCGGCGGTGCTGACCGCGCCCACGGGCAGCTATGCCATCGACGATGAAGAAGTGAGCATCCCCGGCATGGTGCAGTTCACAGCGGCGGACGGTTACCAGTTCGTGGCGAACAACGTCTCGGTACACCTGCCCGATCGCACGCTGGAGGGTAACGGCCCGGTCAGCGGCGAGATCCCGGCCGGCACCTTCAGCGCCGATTCGATGAGCGCAGACCTGGAGGCGCGCACCATCGCGCTGATCGGTCACGCGCGGCTCAACATGGTGCCGGGGCGGTTGCGGATGCCCAGTGGTGTGAATTAGAGCGGTGTGAACCAGAAAGCATGACGATGAGCCAGAACAAGCAGCGCCCTACCCTTTCGCGCCTCGCCATGCGCGGCCTTGCCGGCGGCCTGCTGGCAGGCGGCATTGCCGCGCTCGGCTTCGGCCAGGTGGCAGAGGCGCAGAACATCGCCGGGTTCAACTCCAACCAGCCGGTCAGCTATGCCGCCGACCGGATTGAGTTGCAGGACCGGCAGAACCGCGTGGTGCTGTCGGGCGACGTGGTGATCCAGCAGGGCGACCTGCGCATGACCGCCCAGCGCACCACCGTCGCCTATACCGACGAAGGCACGCTGCGCATCCAGCGGATCGACGCCACCGGCGGAGTCACCGTGACTCGCGGCACCGAGCGGGCGAGCGGCAATGCCGCGGTCTACGACTTCAACCGCCGCGTGATCGTGATGTCGGGCGGCGTGGCGCTGCGGCGCGGCAGCGATACGCTGGACGGCGGACGGCTGACGATTGACCTCAATTCCGGCCTGTCGAGCGTCGATGGCACGGGTTCGCGCAGCAATGGCGGGCGCGTTTCCGGCACCTTCGCGGTGCCTGACAACGGTAATTGATCAGCGCCGCGCGGCGGCGTAGCGGGCGATCTGTTCCAGTTCCTGCGCCAGCACCAGTTCGGCCATCTGGCTGTTCGCCAGCAGCGAGCGGTGCAGGTCTGCCAGGCGCGGCACCAGCCGTTCGAGCTTGCCCCCGCTCCAGCGTTGCAACTGGTCGCCCACCTCGCGGTGTTCGCGGAAGAACACGCCGTTGGTGTTGAGGAAGGTCTTCATGTCATCCCCCGGTCGCAGGCGCGGGGCGAGCACCGCCAGCTGCGCCGCCCGGCGCTCCATCGCCAGCGCCACGCCCACGGGATTGAGCGACATCTCGCGCAGCCGCCGCAGTTCGCCGGGCAGCTTGCGCAGCTCGCCCCCCAGCGCAGCGTTGACCAGCGGCATGAAGCCGTCTTCCTCGGTGCTGGCGCCGACCATGTCGAAGTCCGCACCATTCGCCTGCCGCGGCGATTGCGGCGAGGCATCGCAATAGAGCGCCAGTTTGTCGACCTCGCTCTGCGCCAGCCGCACGTCCAGCCCGGCGGCCTGCGCGATCCGTTCCGCCAGGTTGCCATTGAGCCGCAGCCCCGCCGCATCGGCCATGGCGCGCACGTCTGCCGTCACCGATCGCAGGTCCGGCGGGTAGAACACCGCCACCAGCGCATCGGCGCGCTTGATCAGCAGCTTGGCGCTGCGCGACTTGTCGGTGGCGGATGTGGCGACGACCACGATCGGCCAGGCACCATCGGCCTCGCCACGGTCAGCCAGGTCGCAGAAGGCTTCCAGCGCGTCGTGCGCCTCTTCGCCGGATACCCGCACGAACAGGTGCCGCGCATCGCCAAACAAGGAAGTGGAGCGGGCCTCGTCCACCAGCCGGGCGGGATCGCCGCGCAGGTCGCTGCCGGAAAGGTCCACCCGTTCGCCGGGATCGGGCAGGGTCGCGATCACCTTGGCAGCGGCAGCCGAAGCGCCCGCCTCGTCCTGCCCGCAGAAGAAGTAGAGCCGCAGCTTGCCCGCCGCCTTCTGCGCGGCCTGCGCATAGTCGCGCTGGGTGGCCTTCATTGCCTTTCGCGCAGGGTACGGCTGATGCGCACCACGATCTGGTCGGCCACTTCCTGCGCCAGGTTTTCCAGCGCGGTCTGTTCGGCGGCGATGGTGGCATATTCGGAGCCGACCACGTCGATGCCCGCGTCAGACCCGGCGGTGGCGTCGATCAGGATCGTGTCGGTGGTGAGGTCAGTCAGCTGGTAGCGGGCGCGCAGGATGCGCCGTTCGCGGCCGATGGTATCGTCGGTCAGCAGGCCCAGGCCCTCGACGTGATCGTCGAGCAGGACGTCGAGCCGGTACTGCGAGGTTCCCGAGGCGGTGCCGCGATTGAGGCGATCGTTCAGTGCATTGCGCACCAGCCAGCCTTCGCGCCCCTCGATCGGGGGGACATCGATCGCCGCCAGCTCGCGCGCCACCGGGCCATTGCCGCCGCCTGCATAGATCGGGTGCAGAGCGCAACCGGGCAGGGCCACAGAGAGGCTCAAGGCAAGCAGAACGCGCTTCACGTGACGATATTCACCAGCCTGCCGGGCACCACGATCACCTTGCGAATTGCCGCACCATCCAGCGAACGCTGGACCTTCTCGCTCGCCAGCGCAAGGGCCTCCAGCTCGGCATTGGTGGCTCCCGCGGGCGCGGTCAGGGTATCGCGCAGCTTGCCCTTGTGCTGCACGGCGATGGTGACCGTGTCTTCCACCAGCATGGCGAGATCGACTTCGGGCCAGGAATCGTTGGCCACCAGCCCTAGGAAATCGACGTGCTCTGCCCGCGCTTCCTCGGCAAGGTGCGGCATCATCGGGGAGATCAGCAGCTTGAGCTTGCGGATCGCGTCGGAACGGGTGGAGGACAGCGGCGCCTTCTCGATCGCGGCGGTCAATTCGTAGATCCGGGCCACGGCCTTGTTGAAGGCCAGCGCCTCGATATCCTCGCCCACGGCGGCCACTGTCTGGTGCAGCTTGCGGTCGAGCGCCTCGTCATATTCGGCATCGGCTCCAGCGCCGCCATTGCCCGCTTGCCCGAACAGCCGCCACAACCGCTGGACGAACCGCGCGCAGCCTTCGATCCCGGCTTCGGACCACGGCAGGTCGCGCTCGGGCGGGCTGTC
>JAGREI010000233.1 GCA_020446625.1 Erythrobacter sp. | reverse complement strand
TACATCCTCAAGTGGAACGAGCTGAATTCGCCGCTGCGCCGCAATGTCACCATCGAGGACGTGGGCGGTTCGGGGCTGTATTTCCTGTCCGACCTGTCATCCGGCGTGACCGGCGAGGTCCACCATGTCGACGCGGGCTATCATGTCGTCGGCATGAAGCAGGAAGACGCGCCCGACATTTCGCTCAGCTAGATGCTTGCCGGCGGCTGCCGCTGCGGGGCGATCCGCTACGAAGCGGAAGGCGAAGTCTGGCACCATTCGATCTGCCATTGCCGCGACTGCCAGCTGGGCTCGGGCGCGCCGATGGTGGCCTGGATCGGCTTTTCGACCGCAAACTTCCGCGTGACCCAAGGCGTACCATCGCGCTTTTCGGGTGACGGCAAGGCCGAACGGTTCTTCTGCGGGAATTGCGGCACCCCGCTCTACTACCTCAACGAACCGCTGCTGCCGGGCAAGGTCGACGTGCAGACCGTGACGCTCGACGATCCCGACGCGCTGGCGCCAAACCACCAGGTGCAAGTGGCCGACCGGCGCGCGTGGATGGCGCACCTGGGCGAATTGCCCGAATTCGAACGGTTTCCCGGTCCGGCAGAATAGCTGCGGCAAAGCCGCATGACTTGTTTCACACAAAGACGCGAAGGCGCGAAGAGGTTGGTGCAGCCTCCTTCGCGCCTTCGCGCCTTTGCGTGAGTCCGATTATTGCCTGCGGCGAGGGAAACGCCAGTTACTGCGGCGGCGCTTCCGGAATGGCGCTGGTGTCCACCACCTCAGGCAGCGGCGCGTCTTCGGCTTCGCCGGGCAGCGGCGCGTCCTGCGCCTGGCGACGGCGTTCGAGCTCGGCGGCCTCCAGTTCCTCCACCCGCTGCTGGTAGATCTCCGCATCGGCGTCGATGGTGGCGAGGCGTTCGGCGCGTTCCTGCGCGATCAGTTCGGCAAAGCGCAGGTCGCTCGAACTGGCGCGCTCGGCATAGGCGCGTTCGATCATCTGCATCGTGCAGCCCAGCTCGGCGCCCGCCCCGGTGGGGGTGCAGCTCAAGGGGCCGAAATCGCCCACCGCCTCCAGCGACTGCACGCGCTGGGTCCAGCTTTCGTTCTGCGGCGATCCGCTCTGCCGCAGCCGCGGCGGGATGCGATAGCGTTCGCTCTCGTCCAGCCGGGCGCAGACGGTGATGGTGTTGCCTTCGCTCACCGGACATTCGTCGTCGCCGTAGATGATGACCTGGTTGACGCGGTCGCCGCCCTGGTCCTGCGCCATGGCGGGCGTGGCGGCAATGGCAGCGGCGAACATGCCGGTGGCGGCAAGGGCTGTGTGGAGGCGGATCATCTTGGTCCTCGTTTGATATGTCTTGCGCGATTGAACGCGCCGGTGGCTGAACGCGCCATGACGCGCGTCAAAGGTCAATTGTTTTCCGCGCTCAGATCTTCTCGGACAGGCGGATGGCAGCGCGGCAGCCCAGCCGGATGGCCATGCTGAGCAGCGGATAGGCAGGCGCACGTTCGGCGCCGTGGGCGAAGGCAGCGTCGCGATGTTCGCGCTCGTCGTCGCGGAAACGCGCGATCATGTCGGCCAGTTCGGGATCGTCGCCCTCGGCCTCCAGCTGTTCGAGCTGGCGGGTATAGTGCTCGTCGATCTCGGTCTCGATCGCCGCGGTGCAGGCCATGGCGGCTTCGGGGCCAATCAGCGCCGTGCCTGCGCCCAGGGCATAGCCCGCCACATGCCAGAACGGCTGCAAGGCCGTGGGCCGCACCCCGCGGCGCGCCATCAGCGCATCGAATTCGGCGCGGTGGCTCTTTTCCTGCTCGGCCATGGCGCGGATTTCCGCCGAATGCGGGCCGCGATCACCCATCACCGCCAGTTGCCCGGCATAGATGCGGGTGGCACCGAACTCGCCGGCCTGGTCCACCCGGATCATCTCGTCGCGATCACCGCTCATGCAAAGGCACTCCGCCCCGGTTTGTCCTTCGCCAGCAGAAGAACCCATATGGTAATCGCACCGCCCAGCGAGAAAAGCGCGTTGAACCCCGCCAGCGACACGCCCAGCAATGTCCATGCAGGCTGGTCGCAAGGGACGAAATCGAGCGCCAGGGCATCTACCCCGTTCGCGCTGCACCCCAGCGGGTTGTCCCACCAGTGATATTCGACCCCGGCGTGCACCACCCCGATCACGCCCGACACGGCAATCGCCAAGGCCGCCAGCGCGGTCCACAGCCGCGCGGGCGGCGCGACGAAGGCCAGCACGGCCAGCGGCAGCGCGGCGAAATGCGGATAGCGCTGGAACCAGCACATCTCGCAGGGCAGCAGGCCGAAGCCGTATTGCGACACATAGGCCCCGCCCAGCAGCAAGGCGGGGATGGCCAGCGCCAGCCACCGGGCGAGCCTGTCGGACATGGAAAGTTTGCGAGTCACGGCCACCTAATTGGCGACCAAATCAGTTTCTCGCAACCCGCACGCCCGCCGTCCGCCGCAGGGTGCGCACGGCATAGTCGAGCTGGAAGTCGGTCACGCCCTGCTCGGCCAGCTGTTCGGAGGTCAGCTGGAAGCGCGGATCGGTGTTGCGATCCCGCTCCAGCGATTCGTCGCGGCCCGCGATCTCGCCCACCAGGTGGCCGCGCAGGTCGCTTTCGCGCAGGGCCAGGCGGTTGCGCCGTTCGGCATCGGGATCGCTGAGCTGCGGCACGCGGATATCGGGCTCGATCCCGCCTTCCTGCACCGACCGGCCCGACGGCGTGTAGTAGCGCGCGGTGGTCAGCTTGAGCGCGGCATCGGGCCCCAGCGGCAGCAGCGTCTGCACCGAACCCTTGCCGAAGCTGCGTTCGCCCATGATCAGCGCGCGGTGGTGATCCTGCAAGGCGCCTGCCACGATCTCGCTGGCCGAAGCCGAACCTTCGTCGATCAGCACGATCATCGGCAGGCCGGGAATGGCATCGCCGCGATAGACCGTTTCGGCATCGTAGTAGATCGTGTCGCGCGCATTGCGACCGCGCTGCGAGACGATCTGGCCGTCGGACAGGAACAGGTCGGACAAGGCCACCGCCTCGTCCAGCGAACCGCCCGGATTGCGGCGCAGGTCGAGCACCAGGCCAGCCAGCGGGCCGGTTGCCTGACTCTGCAATTCGCGGATCGCGCGGCGCACGTCGGCACCCACGTCAGCCGAGAATTCGTTGACGCTGATGTGGCCCACGTTGCCGTCGAGCAGTTCGGAGGTGACCGGCTCCAGCTCGATCACGCCGCGCGTCACGGTAACATCGAAGCTGTTCTCGCGACCGGGGCGGAACACGGTGACCTCGATCGAAGTGCCCGCCGGGCCGCGCATCTGCGCCACCGCGTCGTTCAGGTCCATGCCGTAGATCAGCTGGCCGTTGATGTGGGTGATGTAGTCGCCCGCATGGATACCGGCGGTTTCGGCAGGGCTGCCGCGGAACGGCGAAATCACCTTCACCGCGCCGTCTTCCATCTGCACCGAGATGCCCAGCCCCTGGTAATTACCGTCGATCATGGTGTTGAGCCGTTCGAGCGCGGCCCCGTCGAGATAGGCGGAGTGCGGATCGAGCGCCCCGAGCATCCCGTCGATCGCGCCACGGATCAGCACTTCGTCGTCCACCGGATCGACATAGCTCGCCTTGATCCGCTGGTAAGTGGCGAAGAACCGCGCGAATTCGGGCGAGGCATGGCCTTCGACCTGGGCGATGGCGGAAGTGGTGGCGGGAACCAGCGCAACGGCCGCGCACAGGGCGGCAGCACGGATGGCGGGGGCAAGCTTCATGTGTCTGTCGTCCTCGACGTGGAGGGAAGTCCCAAGTGCCTGTCTATCGCATGGCATGGCTTAACGCCATATTTCTTGCGAAGCCGCCTCCGCGGCTTCGTCCTCGCTGGGCGCCGACCGAGCCAGCGCGCCGGTGCGGAGTGGCACAAGTTCGGTTCGCGACTAGCGAACCGCAAGCACGAACGCGCGCCCGCAGGTGCCGCGCAGCCCGGAGGGCGGAGGGAACAGCACCGAGGACGAAGCTGCGGAGGCAGCTTCGCAAACAAGCGATTCCGCGGAGGCAGCTTCGCAAACAACCCCCCTAACCAACAAACCTCAGCGGATTCACCGGCTCGCCGTCTTGCCGCAGTTCCAGCGTCACATTGGGATCGGTGGGACCGGCCACGCCCAGCGGCGCGCCGCTTGCCAGTTCCTCGCCCACTTCCACATCGCTGCGGGCCATGCCGGTGATCAGGCTGGTGAAGCCGCCGGGATGTTCGATGATCACGATCCGGCCATAGCCGCGATATGGCCCGGCAAAGGCCACGCGGCCCGCGGCCGGAGCCACCACCTGCGCGCCGCCGATGGGCGCCAGCGTGATGCCCCGGCTCGGGCCGGCAGGCAGCGGCGCGCCGAAGCCGGTCACCATACGTCCGGCCACCGGCAGCATGAAGGCGGGCAAGGCGCGCGCCGGTGATGCGCTGGCCGAAGGTGCGGGCGCGGCGGATAGCCGGCTGTCCTCGGGCCGGGCGGGGCGCAAGCGCGGGCCGGGAAGCGCGGCAAGCTGGCTGCGCAGCGCGGCGGCGCGATCGAGTTCGTCGACCAGCCCATCCAGGTCGCGCACTTCCTCGGCCAGGGCCAGCGCGCGTTCGGCCTCGCGGCTGGCGGTGCGCCCGGCGGCGCGCGCGGCCAGCCGCTGGCGGGTTTCGGCCTCGGCCAGTTCCTCGCGGCGGGAAGCAAGCGTGGCCTCCTCCGATTGCAGCGTGGCCGCGGCCGCCATTGCCTCTTGCCGCAAGCTGGCGCTGCGATCGATCCGCCCGCGCAGGCCCGCCGTGCTCGCCTGCACCTGCGGCACCCGGTCGTGCAGCAGGGCGCGCAGGTAAACCACGTCGCGCACCGAGCCGGGACGCAGCAACGACAGCGCGATCGGGCGGCGGGTGAACTGCTGCAAGGCGGCGGTCAGCTCCACCACCGGCTGCTGTTCGTGGCCCAGCTCCTCGCGCAGGGCGGCCTGCTGGCGGTCGATCATGGCGATGCGCGCCTGGGCGGCGGCAATGCCCGCTTCGGCCTGCTGGATGCGCGCGGCGAGCGCGGCGGACTGGCGCGCGGCGCGGGTGGCGGCATCCTGAGCGGCCTGGGCCTCTTCCTCGAACCGCTCGCTGCGCGCCTGGGCATTGTCGGCTTCGGCCAGCGCCTGCGCCAGCGCGGCGCGCATTTCCTCCGGATCGTCGCTGGCAGGCGCGCGCTGCGCCATGGCGGCGGCGCAGAAGGCCAGCGAACCGATCAGGAGAAGCGCGCGATGCATCAGACCCTGTAACAGCAAGCAGGAACCATTGTCATCGTGTCAGCAAGGCCGCTGGCAAGGAGCGACGTGCAGCGCGGGCTGGTGGCCCCGTGCAAGCGGCGCGACGTAGCCAGCCGCCTTGATGACACGACCCCTGCGGGGCGGGCCGCTTTTGGCCCATCGCAGCGTCGATAGTCGGTCACTATGCTCAGGCATGGCTCCCTCCTCACTCCTTGCGCTGGGCCAAAATGTCCTTTGGACGTCTTCGACTCCGGCTCCGTGCCAATGATTTCACCTTGCTGTTACAGGGTCAATCTATCCTGCCCGATGATAGGGATGGCCCGCAAGGATGGCGGTGGCACGGAACAGTTGTTCGGCCAGCATCGCGCGGGCGAGCAGGTGCGGCCAGGTGGCCTTGCCGAAGGACAGCAGCAGGTCCGCCTCGGCGCGCTCGGCATCCGAGTGGCCATCGGCGGCGCCGATCACGAAGCGGCATTCGCGCATCCCGTCATCGCGCCAGCGGCCAAGGATCGCGGCAAATTCCTCGGAGCCAAGGTTCTTGCCCTTCTCGTCGAGCAGGACGGTGCGGAACGGGGTCGCCGGTTCAGGAATGCGCCCGCCGGTTTCGGGCAGTTCGGTCAGCCTCAACGGCCAGGTGATGCGCTTGGCATACCGCTCCACCAGCGCCTCCTCCGGAGAACGCGCAATCTTCCCGCGAGCGATTACATGAAGAAGGATATTGGCCTCCCGCGGAACCTAACTCCCCTCCCGCCAGCGGGAGGGGTCGGGGGTGGGGCGCGAAGCGCTCGGCCGCAAGGCCCACCCCGCTGCGACTAGGCAGCAAGCTGCCAAGTCTCGCTGCCCCTCCCGCACGCGGGAGGGGTGAGATCAGGCACTGCCTACAGCGCTTTTCTTCTCGCCATCCTCGCCGAAGCCCCACATCCGTTCGAGGTTGTAGAAGCTGCGCACTTCGGGGCGGAACAGGTGGACCACCACGTCGCCGGCGTCGATCAGCACCCAGTCGGCAGCGGGCAGGCCTTCGACGCGGGGGCTGGGCTGGCCCGCCTGCTTGATCTTCTCGGCCAGCTTCATCGCCATGGCGGCGACCTGCCGGGTCGAGCGGCCCGAGGCGATCACCATGTGATCGGCAATCGAGCTCTTGCCTTCGAGCGGGATGGACACGAGGTCCTGCGCCTGGTCGTCGTCGAGCTGCTTGAGGATCAGTTCGTGCAGCGAACCGGGCTGGGCGGAGATGGTGGTTTCGATATCAGGCATGGATAGGATTGTGGCTGTAGCGGTGGACTTGGCACTGGCGGCTGAACGATTGGACGTTTCCGTTGAGGCACTTGTCATCGCGTATGGTCATGCTCCGAAATGGGGGGAATGGACGAAAGCGCAAGAGCCAAAGGAAAGGCGGGCGCGCTTCAAGCGTCCACCTCCAAACGGCTGTCATGGCCCGGACTGTCGTGAATAGGGGAATGCGTCACTTCATCCCTGGGGGCAGGACCGGCAAAGCGATCTGCCCAATTGGGATCCGCCCGGCGTAACGTGGTGGCCGAACGCGGATCGGGATCGAAACGCAGCTCTATCAGCGCGGGTGCGCTCCATTCGCCCCGGTTGCGAAATCCGGCGGCGGACAACCGGTAACGCCGCAGCCAGGCCCCTGCGGGGCTCGCAGAGGCAGCTTGGTCATAACCCGGCCTGGCGATCACGGCAATGGGCATTTCCCGCGCGATGGCGCGCCAGCTGCGCCACTGGTGGAACTGGGCGAGGTTGTCCGCCCCCATCAGCCAGACGAACCGGCGGCGCGGAAAGCGGCGCTTGAGCGCGCGCAGGGTGTCGATGGTGTAGCGAGTGTGCAGCTGCTGTTCGATCGCGGTGACGCGGATCGGGGCATTGCGCGCCTGCCTGCGAGCGGACTTCACGCGCGCCGAAAGCGGGGCCATCCCGGCCCTGGGCTTCAGCGGATTGCCGGGGCTGACCAGCCACCAGACCTCGTCCAGCCCCAGCGCGGCCATGGCGAACAGCGACACCCGGCGATGCCCGCCGTGCGCCGGGTTGAAACTGCCACCCAGAAGGCCGATCAACTGGCCCGCCATCAACTACCCTGCCGCCGGGGCGATACGCGGAAGCCATGGCGCTGCTGCTGGCCCGTCAGCGCCCAGGCCGGATATTCGGGATCGAGCGCGCCGATGGCGCCCAGCTGCGCCAGTTCCTCTCCGGTCAGTTCGACATCTGTCGCGGCGAGGTTTTGTGCCAATTGCTCAGGCCGCTTGGCTCCGACAATAACCGATGCGGTTGCAGGCTGGTGGAGCAACCAGGCCAGCGCAATGGCCGGAACGGTCACGCCGCGCGCCTGGGCCATAGGCCGCATGGCGGCGACGGCCTTTTCGGCCAGGCCCTTGTCTGCCTTGGGAAAATCTATCTTGGCGCGGCGTCCCTCGCCGCTCACGCCATCCGCCCCGAAATCGTACTTGCCCGACAGCAGGCCGCCCAGCAGCGGGCTCCAGACCATCAGCCCCAGCCCTTCGGACAGCATCATCGGCACCAGTTCGCGTTCCAGCTCGCGCGCGGTGACGGCGTAGAGCGCCTGGTTGGAGACGAACCTGTCCCACCCGCGCCGTTCGGCAATGCCCAGCGCCTTGGCGATCTGCCAGGCTGCCCAGTTGCTCACGCCCACGTAGCGCGCGCGGCCCGAACGGACCACGTCCTCCAGCGCGCGCAGGCCCTCCTCCATCGGTGCGTTGGGGTCCCAGCCGTGGATCTGGTAGAGATCGACATGGTCCAGCCCCAGCCGCTGAAGGCTGGCGTCGATCTGGTTCAGCAGGTGATAGCGCCCATAGCCGCCATCGTTCGGCCCGGTTCCCATCGGCCCCATGCCCTTGGTCGCCACCACCACCTGGTCGCGCGCCACGCCCAGATCGCGCAGGGCGCCGCCCACATATTGCTCGCTCTGCCCGGCGGAATAGAGATTGGCGGTGTCGATGAAATTGACCCCGGCATCGAGCGCCTGGCGAACCAGGGCAGTCGAGCCAGCCTGATCAAGGTCGTGCTGGAAGAAGCCCGATGGCGCGGTGCCGAAGGTCATCGCCCCCAGGCACAGTTCGGATACCACCAGCCCCGATTGGCCCAGCCGGTTGTAGCGCATCGTGTTTCCTCCCCCTTGCTGGCCTCAGGGGCGGCTTTGCCCTTGTCCCAGCACCTGCCACTTGTAGGTCGTCAACCCTTCCAGCGCCACCGGCCCGCGCGCGTGCAGCCGCCCGGTGGCGATGCCGATTTCCGCGCCCAGCCCGAACTCGCCGCCATCGGCAAACTGGGTGGAGGCGTTGTGCATCACGATGGCGCTGTCGACTTCGGCCAGGAAGCGCCCTGCCGCTTCCTCGTCGGCAGTCACGATTGCCTCGGTATGGCCCGAGGAATGCGCCGCGATATGCGCCATGGCCGCGTCGAGCCCGTCGACCACTGCCACCGACAGCACCGGGGCGAGGTATTCGGTATCCCAGTCCTCTGCCGTGGCAGGCAGCACGCGGCGGTCGATCGCCTGCGCACGGGAATCGCCGCGCAGTTCGCAGCCGCCAGCGGCCAGCGCATCGAGCACCGCAGCATTGCCGGGAAAGGCGGCGTCGAGCAGCAGCGTTTCCATGGCTCCGCAGATGCCGGTGCGGCGCAACTTGGCATTGACCGCGATCGCCGTGGCCATGGCAGGGTCGGCGGCGGAATGGATATAGGTGTGGCAGATCCCGTCGAGGTGCGCGAGCACCGGCACGCGGGCATCGCGCTGCACCCGCTCCACCAGTCCCTTGCCCCCGCGCGGCACGATCATGTCGATCAGGCCCGCCGCGCGCAGCATGGCGGAAACGGCCTCACGATCCTGTGTCGGCATCAGCTGCACGGCATCGGCGGGCAGCCCGGCTGCCTCCAGCCCGCTGGCGAAAGCGGCGTGGATCGCGCGGTTCGAATGCAGCGCCTCGCTGCCTCCGCGCAGCAGCACGGCATTGCCCGAACGCAGGCACAAGGCGGCGGCATCGGCGGTGACGTTGGGGCGGCTTTCGTAGATGAT
>JAGREI010000232.1 GCA_020446625.1 Erythrobacter sp. | reverse complement strand
ATGTTGCCGCCGCCGATCACCAGGCAAATCTCCAGCCCCGTTTCCCTGGCCGCCTTCACCTCGCGCGCCAGTTCCTCCACGGTGGAGGGATCGATGCCGAAGCCCTGATCGCCCATCAGCACCTCGCCCGACAGTTTCAGGAGGATGCGCTTGGCATTGGACAGCAGCATGAGGGACAGGTTCTTTCGCTCGCGGGGATCGTGGCGGCCCTTATAGTCACCGCGCCCCAAGTGCCAAGGGGGGTGAGGCGCCTTGTCGGCACATGCTGCCCGTTCAATTGCAGATATGGGCCACAGATATGGAATGGCGCCGGGCTGCCACGCTGCAACAAGCGCGGTCAGTCAGTTGCAGGCACGAGGGCAGTACATGGCACGCAAGGCCGCAAAGCCGGGAGAATGGTGGTTCGTGTTCGCGGCGCTGCTGCTGTGCGGCGGCGGGCTGATGGCATCGGTCGCGGGCAAGCATGGCGCGCGGGTGTCGCACCTGCGCGCAGAAGGCATGGTGACCATGGCCACGATCGTGGGCAAGCACGAGGAAGAGCGCGTGATCGACCGCCCGCGCCGCGCCGATTCCAGCTACGAGGCGACCTTCTTCGACCTGCGCTATGCCCCCTACCCCAGCACCACCTGGGCGCAATATGCCGCTGGCGGCGATGCGGTGCTGGCAGGCGATCCCGGCGGCGCTTCCATGCAGGCGTCGGTGAACACCGGATCGCGCGAAGTGTTCGACAGCCACGCGGTGGGCGACCGGGTGGCCGTGGTGGTCGATTCCGATGACCGGCTGAATCCGGCGCTGGCCAGCTTCGTCGCCTCGTTCAGCAGCGCGCTGCACTGGGGCGGCGCCGTGCTGCTGGGGCTGCTGGGACTGGCGGCGGGATGGCGCGGCTGGCAGCTGCGCCAACGCGCCCGGTTGCGGGCCTGACGCAGCGCGCTTGCCAGCGCGCGCTGGCCGCGCCACCTATGCCGCGATGCGCCGATTGCTCGCCCGGATCGCCCGCCACTGGAAGCTGCTGCTGGTCCTGAAGCTGGCCGTGGTCGGCCTGCTGGCAGCAAAGGCCTGGCACGACACCATGGCCGATCCCGAGGTGCTGCGCACCACCGTGGCCCTGCCCGGCCTGCCCGCCGGTTCGCCGCCGATCACCGTGGCGCTGATTTCCGACATCCACGTGGCCGGGCCGGACATGCCGCCTGCACGGGTGGAGCGGATCGTCGCGCAGGTGAACGCATTGCACCCGGACCTGGTGGCGATCGCGGGCGACCTGGTCAGCGAAAAGGGGCTGGCGAGCCAGGTCTACACCCCTGCCGAAGTGGTCGCCCCGCTGGCGGCGCTGCGCGCCAGGCTAGGGGTGCTGGTGGTGCCGGGCAACCACGATCACTGGTACGACTGGCCCGCCTTGCAGCGCGAACTGCACGCACGCGGCATCCGCACCTTGCAGAACGAGGCGGCGGAAATCGGCCCGCTGGCGGTGGGCGGCGTGGACGATGCCTATACCCGCCGCGACGACCTGCCGCTGGTGGTGGACCAGATGCGCGACCTGCCCGGCGCGCAGCTGATCGTCACCCACAGCCCGGACATCTTCCCGCATGTGCCGCCCGACGTGTCGCTGGTGCTGGCCGGACACACCCATTGCGGCCAGATCCGCCTGCCCTTCGTGGGCGCGGTGTCGAGCGTCTCGCGCTATGGCGACCGCTTCGAATGCGGGGTGATCGTGGAGGGCGGACGGCGCATCATCGTGGGCGGAGGGCTCGGCACCAGCGTGCTGCCCATGCGCTTCGGCACGCAGCCGCAAGTGTGGCTGGTGACGCTGGTGCCCGAATAGGCTTTCCTACAGCTTCAACAGGGGCCTAGCTAGGCTGCGGCTCTTTTCATCGTCGGTTCCACCCGGTCAGCCCACCGCACCCAGGTTCGCCAGCGATGTTGGAGAAGTGTCAACTTTGCCTGAGCGAAAATTCGCTATCTGTCAGCCACATAGCAAAACGGCGAAGTTGACAGTGTCAACTTCGCCGCCTTGTTTGCGATTCGAAATGGAAGGGCTGTTAGCCGGCAACCGCCGCCGCGACTTCCGCCGCGAAGTCGGTTTCTTCCTTCTCGATGCCTTCGCCCAGTTGGAAGCGGACGTAGTCCACCAGCTGGATCGCCTTGCCGGCTTCCTTGCCGGCCTTGGCCACCACGTCTGCGATGGAGGTCTTGTTGTCCATCACGAAGACCTGGCTCAGCAGGGCATTTTCCTTGGCATACTTGTTCACCGCGCCATCGACCATCTTGGCCTGCACTTCGGCGGGCTTGCCGCTTTCGGCAGCCTTTTCGGCAGCGATCTTGCGTTCACGCTCGATCACTTCGGCGTCGAGGCCCTCGGCGGTCAGCGCCTGCGGGAAGGCGGCGGCGATGTGCATGGCCAGCTGCTTGCCCAGCGGTTCCAGCACGTCGGCACCGGCTTCGCTTTCCAGCGCCACCAGCACGCCGATCTTGCCCAGGTTGGGGGCAGCGGCATTGTGCATGTAAGGCACCACCAGGCCGTTGCTGACGGCAACGGTCTTCATGCGGCGCACCTGCTGGTTTTCGCCGATGGTGGCGACGTTGTCGGTCAGCTTGTCGGCCACGGTGCCGCCGTCGGGATAGGCAGCGGCCTTCAGCGCGTCGACATCGTCACCGGCCACGCCCAGCGCCACTTCGGTGGTCTTGCGCACGAAGTCCTGGAACTTGTCGTTCTTGGCGACGAAGTCGGTTTCCGAGTTGACCTCGACCGCCACGCCCCTGGTGCCGGTCACGGCCACGCCCACCAGACCTTCCGCAGCGGTGCGGCTGGACTTCTTCTGGGCGGTGGCCAGGCCCTTGGCGCGCAGCGCGTCCACGGCGGCTTCGATGTCGCCGTTGCTGGCTTCGAGCGCCTTCTTGGCGTCCATCATGCCCGCGCCGGTCTTCTCGCGCAGGGCCTTGACGTCGGATGCAGTAAAAGCTGCCATTGTACTTTCCTTCAAATTGGCATTTTGCCGGTCCATCCAGCTGGATGAACCGGCGCAATGTCTTGCAATCATGACGCGCGGCTTACAGCGCCGCGCAATGCAAGCTTGGGATCAAGCCTCGGCTGCGGCTTCTTCAGCCACGGCTTCGGCCGGCGGGGCATCCATCGCACCGATGTCGGCACCCGAATCCACCACGCCTTCGTTGCGCCCGGTGCTGGCGGCCTTGGCCACCGCATCGCAGTAAAGGCGCACGGCGCGGCTGGCGTCGTCGTTGCCGGGGACCGGGAAGGCGATGCCCGAGGGATCCACGTTGGTATCAAGAATCGCGACAACGGGGATGCCAAGCACGTTGGCTTCCTTGATCGCGAGATCCTCCTTGTTGGCGTCGATCACGAACATCACGTCGGGCACGCCGCCCATGTCACGGATGCCGCCCAGCGACAGTTCGAGCTTGTCCTTCTCGCGGGTGAGCTGGAGGCGCTCCTTCTTGGTCAGGCCGGTCACGTCGCCCGAGAGCTTTTCTTCCAGCGCCTTGAGACGCTTGATCGACTGCGAGATGGTCTTCCAGTTGGTGAGCATGCCGCCCAGCCAGCGGTGGTTGACGAAGTGCTGGCCGCAGGCACGCGCGGCCTGGGCGATCGGCTCCTGCGCCTGGCGCTTGGTG
>JAGREI010000231.1:1645-21846 GCA_020446625.1 Erythrobacter sp. | reverse complement strand
CTTCTTGGCATAGGCCGGATCGAGTGCGTGCTCGGCATCGACGAAGGCCGCGGTGCCGCCGTTTTTCTGCGCTTCGGCAATCACGTGCAGCGCCAGCGTGGTCTTGCCAGAGCTTTCCGGCCCGTAAACCTCGATCACGCGGCCCTTGGGCAAGCCGCCCACGCCCAGCGCGATATCCAGCCCCAGCGATCCGGTCGAAATCGTTTCGACCTGCATCGTTTCCTTCTGGCCCAGCTTCATCGCCGAGCCCTTGCCGAATGCGCGATCGATCTGCGCCAGGGCCGCATCGAGCGCCTTCTGCCGGTCCACGTCCACTTCCTTCTCCACCAGCTTCAGATTCGCACCCGCCATGACACGCCCTCCGTCAGATCGCTAGGGGTTGCCCCCGAGGTTCAACAAACTCATCGTCTGACGCAGTATGTACCCAGTTTGTTCCATAAGAACAAGAGTGGAACACAATTTTTGTTGGAAAGCGCCGAAAGCGCGGATTTCCGCGGTTTCCCGGCCTATTCGTCGACCCGGCGGACCTGCCAGGTCACCTCGCGCGTGCCATTGCCCGGCACCGTAACCTCCACGATTCGCTGGCCGTTGTGGCGCTGGTCACGCAGGCCGCGATACTGGAACTGCGCGGGATAGCCCAGGAACAGGCGCATCCGCACGGGGCGCGGGTTGGCATTGGTGAGCGTGGCCTGCATCTGCGTCCAGCGCGCGCCATCGGCCATGGGATCGCTGCGATCCTGCGTGCTGCACCGGGAGAACACCTGCGCGCTTTCACCCAGGTATAGGTCTACATCCTGCCCTTCGGCGTAGTCGCGCAGGGTATCCTCGGTCACCAGCAGTTCGCCCGCCGGGCCGCGTTCGAACACGCTGATCGTGCCGCTGGGCATGGCCATGCCCAGGCCGTGATCGTCATCGTTCACCGTTTCCAGCCGCATCCCCGCCTGCAAGGGAGCATCCTGCTGCCAGTTCCAGGGTTCGCAATTCGCCTCGTACATCAGCGAACCGCGCACCCCCTCCTGGCGCAGGAAGGCCACCTGCTTCAGCCCTTGCGCGTTGACATCCACCGGCACCGGCACGCGGTAGAGCTTGAGATCGCCCAGCTGTTCCTCGCCCGCCATCACCGGGGCCGCCATGTCGGCCATCCGCAGCATCGAGCCGGTGACCATGATCCGTTCCTCCATGGCCTGAGCCATCGGCGCGGGCGGCGGTGCTGGCGGCGGCGGGGAACCCGGATAGCCGCCGGAGAAGCCATTATCGGGATAGGGCGATCCCGCCGCCGTGCTGCCAAAGGGATAGCAGGTGAGCCGCAACGGCGCGGCCACCGGCGGATCAGACAGGCTCTCAAAGTCGCTCTCCACGTTGAGCGTGCCTGCCACCGCCATCAGTTCTGCACCGGGGAAGCTCTGCCCGTTGTCGTTGAGGATCGTCAGCCAGCTGGTGAGGTCGAACCGCATGTCATCGGCCTGCCCCCCTTCGTGCAGCGTGGCGACATAGCTTGCCTCCCAGTCGAAGCCCCAGGCAAGATAGCTGAGCGTGATCGCATAGGTGCCGCCACTGGCATCGCGGGTGTCGATCGAAAACACCGGCTGTGCGGAAAGGCCCTGCGGCAACTGATCGAAAGTAAGCCGCTCGGGCAGGCCCGAACAGCGCACGGCTTCGAAGCCCTCGCCCGTTTGCAGCACCAGCCCGCCGTCGGCGCGAGTGCGCACAATTGCGCTTTCCGCCACTTCCTCGCCGGTGGCGGGATTGGTGCGGGTGATGCGCACGCGGTTGCCCAGCGTGCCGTCGACCAGCGCAGCGGGGCTGAGCAGTTCTGCGTTGCGGTTCTTCTCGATGGTGCCGCCGGGCAGCCCGGTGACGATGGCGGAAACCGCCACCATGCCTTCGGCCACGCCTTCGAAGCGAATGCGCGATTCGCCGGGCGGCAGAGTGACGGTGCGCGTTTCGCTGATCATGGCGAAACCGCGCGGCCAGTCGGGATTCATGTCCTGACCGCTGCTGCGATCGGGATCGCGGTAGACCGTCACCGCCAGGCTGGTGGGCTGGCTGGCATCGACCGTGGTGCGCTGCTGGGCAGCGGCTGGCACGGCCAGCGCCAGCAGGGGCAGTATGGCGAGCGCGAGGCGCATTGCCCCCTCCCCTAGTACCGGGTCTCGTAAGTCACGCGCACCACGCGTTCGCCGTTGGCGGGGACTTCCACGCGGTAGAGGCGGTTGTCGGCGTTGAGCTGTTCGCCCGGCACGTCCTCGCTCACCACGCGGAAATCGCGGCCCCACCAGTAACGGTCGAGGCCGCTCTGGGTCAGTTCCACCGTCACCGGCTCGGGCTTGGCGTTGGTGAAGGTGTAGCGCATGGTGGTGCGGTAGTATTCCACCGCCCGGTCTACCTGCACTTCACGCACCACTTCGCCATCCTGGATCACCCGGTAGCGCGCGCTGCGTTCGTAATCGGCGGCGGTGATGCGGTCGCGGCTTTCCACCTCGGCGCGCATGAACACGTCGAAGGCATCGCCGGTGCGCAGCGACAAGGTGGAGCCCATCGGGGTGTGGCCGATGCCGTTTTCCCCGATGAACTGCGGGTTGCCCTGCGCATCGCGCTGGTAGAAGCGCACCGTGCCGGCGGGCAGCGCGTCGCCCAGCCCGCCTTCCCGGCTGGAATTGAAGCTGATCGCGCTGGAGGCGGGGCGGAAGTCGCTGTCGCTCGCCAGCCAGCCCGCGCCGATCGAGTAGACGCGGCGCGCAGGCACGGCCTGCACGTCGAGGAAGCTCACCTGCTTGGTCTGGGCGTTGGCGATAGTGGTGCGTTCGGCCAGCGGATAGAGGTAGTAGTCACCCAGCCGCTCGCGGTCGGATGTTTCGGTGCCGGGCCGCACCAGGTCGCTGCGCGAAGGGGTGTAGCTGCCACGCGAGGGGTTGCCCGCCACCAGCAGGGTATCGGCCGCGTGGAAGGTGGTGCCGGTATTGTTGGTCAGGGTGACCCAGCCCTGCATGTCCACGGTGCCGCGCACCTCGTCGAACAGCGCGACATAGTCGGCGGTCCAGCCCAGGCCGGGGGTGAGGTAGCGGATCGAGGCCGGGCGCACGCCGCCCTGGGTGGAATCGAGCGTGACCGAGAGCGTGGGCCGCGCGCGCAGGTTGGGCGGCACGCGGTCGAACACCACGCGGACGGGCAGGCCATCGTCGCGCAGCACCTCGATCCGGTCCCCGATGCGCACCACCACGCCGCCGACGGTGGAGAGCACCTCGGCCCGCTCGCGCGTTTCGGCACCGGTGGCGGGGTTGGTGCGGATGAGGGTGACGGTCTGGCCCACGGCCTTCTCCATCATCGCCTGCGGGGTGAGCAGGTCGAAGTCGAAGTTCTGTTCGACGATGGCGGTGCCTGCGGCGTTGAAGCTGAGCGTGGCGGGGCGGATCTGCGCGCTGACGTCGGGGAATTCGATGCGGGTGCGGCCGCGCGGAATGTCCAGCTGGCGCACGTCCTGCACCAGCGCCTGGCCGTTCTGGTAGATCGTCACCGACAGGTCACCCTGCGCGCTTTCGCCCTCTGCCTGCTGCGCGACAACGGGGGCGGCGGCCAGGGCCAGCAGGCTGGCGGCGGCGAGTTTCAGGCGGAAATGGCGGTGTGCGGACATGCGTGATCCTCCCTCGGACAGGATGCCATGTAACATAGTATCAAATGTATTGGCGATGAACGCCGCAGCGTCAGTTGCGCGGCGGGAAGATGCCCTGGCTCACCACGCAATAACGGATCGCGAGCGATGGGGCCATGTTGTTCATCGGCTGGTTGCTGCCGGTATTGTCCACCGTCGCCGTCCCCGCCGTCATCGCATGGCCCGTGGGGGCGCCGTCGTAATAGGTGTTGGTCGCACCATTGGCGAAGGTTGCCGCCACCGGGCTGCGCGTGGTGGCGTCGATCTGCGCGGTGTAGACGTGCGCGGTGTGGCTGTGCGACGGCAGGTTGGTGGCGGTGAGCGTGTTCGTCTCCGTCCCCAGCTGCTGGCCTGCGATGCGCGAGGTCAGGCCGGGGCCGTTGCCCTGGCCGATCGGCACCCGGCCGCGCAGGTCGGGCATGGCGAAGGTGGTGCGCCCGTCGCCGCCGAACTGGGTGCCCAGCAGCGAGAACAGCGCGGTGTTCTGCGCGATCGGCAGCAGCTGGCCGTTCGCCTCCACGTGGAAACGCGGGCAGAAGGTGATGCCGAACATGTAGACTTCACCGATATAGGCGTCTGCGCCCGCCTGCGCGGGGACGGCAAACATGCCGAGCGAGCCGAGCGTGGCGATCGCGGTGACGGTCCTGGAAAGCTTGCGCATGGGGTTGTCTCCCGAAGAATGCTGGTCTGGGCCTAGTTGCGCGGCGGGAACACGCCCTGCAAGGCGATGCAGTACCGCATCGCCAGCGAAGGCTGCATGTTGTTGAACGGGACCGCGCTGCCGGTGGATTGCAGCTGCACGGTATCGGCGCGCATTTCCGCAGCCGCGCTGGGCACGGCCGCCTCGTCGTAAAGGGTCACCGCCGCGCGCGACATGGTGGCGGCAACCGGGCTGCGGGTGGTGGCGTTCACGCGGGCGACATTGATGTGTCCGGCATGGTTGTGCGCCGCCATCTGGGCGACGTTCAGACCGTTGACTTCGGAGCCGAAGGCCTGCCCCGCCGTGCGCGAGGTCAGGCCGGGACCGTTGCCCTGCCCCATCGGCACCCGGCCGCGCAGGTCAGGCAAGGCGAAGGTCGTCCGCCCGTCGCCGCCGTACTGGGTGCCGATCAGCGCAAACAGCGCGCTATACTGCGAAATCGCCAGCAATTGCCCTTCCGCCGAGGCGTAGGATCGCGGGCAGAAGTTGAAAGCCACGAGCTGCACGTCCCCGATATAGGGTTCGTTGCCGGCCCGCGCGGGTTCGGAAATGCTGCCAGCCGCCATCAGCGCGGCCAGCGATACGGTGGTGGTGAATGCCTTGCGCATGTTCGATCTCCGCAAAATGCCGTTTCGCCCGGCGATCGGGCCTAGTTGCGCGACGGGAAGATGCCCTGGGCAGCCACGCAGAAGCGCAGCACCAGGCTGGGTTGCAGGTTGTTGATGGGCTGGCTGTTGCCCGCATTGTCGATCGTCAGCGTGCCTGCGTTCATCTGGTAAGTCGGGCTTGGCACGGCAGTCTCGTCGTAAGCGGAGTCAGCCGCGCGTGAAAAGCTCATGCCCACCGGGCTGCGGGTGGTGGCATTGACCCGCGCCACGTTCACGCTGGCGACGTGCGAGTGGCTGGGAAGCTGGGCGGAAGTCATGGTGTTGGTCTGGGTGCCGGTCTGGCTGCCCAGCGGCCAGTTGGTGAGCCCCGGCCCCGACCCCTGCCCCATCGGCACGCGCCCGCGCAGGTCAGGCAAGGCGAAGGTGGTCCGCCCATCCCCGCCGTAGGTCGTGCCCAGCAGGGAAAACAGCGCCGAGTACTGCGCGATCTGCAGCAACTGCCCCTCAGCCGAGAAATAGCCGCGCGGACAAAAGGTGGTGCCGGTGATCTGGATTTCACCGATGTAAGGCTCGATTGCCGCCTGGGCCGGCATGGACGCGAAGCCCAGCCCTCCCGCCAGCGCGAGAGCCGAAACGGAACCCGAAAATCTACGCATTACCATTCCCCCTGAAACGGCTGTGGCCGCCCCGTTTGAACCGGAAGACCGGAAACCCGAATCTTCCAAGACCGCCCCATGCTACATGGTTGACGAACAATTTGGAGGAAAATCTGTAATTTTCCGAGGTTTTTGCAAAATGGAAATACAGCAGCGTGCCGCAAGACCCGCTGCGCAAGGGGCGCAGAAGGCCAATTTGCCGCGGTCGAGCAGCCCGATCAGTTGCGCGAGGGGAAGATGCCGAACAGGGCGATGCACCAGTTCAACGCGACATAGGGCATCCGGTTTTCGTGCGCCTGGTTGCCCCCGGTGTTCCCATTGACGACCGTGCCGGCGTTCATCACGTCGGCGGTGCCGTTGGTCCCGGCGCTATCGTAGGTAAGACCCGTGGCAGTCGCGAAATTGGCATTGGTCGCCGCCCGCGTATTGCCGTTGATGTTCGCGACATGGACTGTCGCTGCGTGGGTGTGGCTGGGCAACTCGTTGATCGTCAGCGTGACGGTTTCCTGCCCTGCCCGCTGGCCCTCCACATAGTTCGACAGGCCCGGCCCCTGCCCATCGCCAATGGGAACGCGGCTGCGCATGTCAGGCAAGGCGAAGGTGGTGCGCCCGTCGCCGCCGTAAGTCGTTCCCAGCAGCGAGAACAACGCCGAATTCGAGGCGATCGCCAGCAACTGCCCATTCGCGGCTGCCCAGTTGCGCGGGCAGAAGTTGAATGCCATCGGCGTTGCCTGGCCAATGAATGGCTCGGCCTGCGCATTCGCCGGGGCTGCGGGCATTCCCGCAATGATCGCCATTGCTGCGCAGGTGGCGGTAAACCTAGCCTTTTTCATTCCGATTTCCCCGTGTTCGAATGTTTCTGCGGCAAGCCCCTAGTTGCGGGGAGGGAAGATCCCCTCCACTGCGATGCACCATTGGAGCGTCAGGTAAGGCATGCGATTCGGGTGCGGCTGGCTACCACCGGCGGCCGCGTTGGTAACCGTACCGGCGTTCATCACGTCGGCGGTACCATTGGCGTTCGTGTCATCGTAGGTTGTCCCCGCTGCCCGCGCGAAATTGGCATTGGTGGGGGACTGAGTGTTGGCATTGATGCGCGCGACATGGACAGTCGCGGTATGGCTATGGCTGGGAATCTGGCTGGTCGTCAGCGTAACCGATTCCTGCCCGCCGACCTGCCCCATTACATAGTTCGACAGACCCGGCCCCTGTCCCATGTGCAGCGGAGCGCGCCCGCGCAGGTCGGGCAGCGCGAAGGTGGTCTGTCCGTCCCCCCCGTAGGTCGTGCCGATCAGGGCAAACAGGGCGTTGTTCGCGGCGATGGACATGATCTGGCCGGACGCAGAGGCCCAGCCGCGCGGGCAGAAATTGGTGCCGAACAGCCCCAACTGACCGATAAACGGTTCTGCCTGAGCCGTAGCTGGAGCCGAAGGCATCCCCCCTGCCAGTGCGATGGCAGCGCAGGCGGTGACAAACCTGGCCTTCTTCATGACATTTCCCCTGGTTAGATTTGAAGAGCGCTGCAATCAGTTACGTGGCGGGAAGATCCCTTGCGTCGCCACGCACCATTTCATCGCGATGTAGGGCATCCGGTTCTCGTGCGGCTGGCCGCCTCCGGCGGTCGCGTTGGTAACCGTACCGGCGTTCATCGCGTCGGTGGTGCCGTTGGCGTTCGAATCGTCGTAGGTGACGGTACTCGCACGCGCGAAGTTGGCATTGGTTGCCGCGCGCGTATTGGCATTGATGCGCGCGACGCGAACCGTGGCGGCATGGGTGTGGCTGGGCATTTCGGTCGTGAGCAGGGTCAAGGTTTCCGTCCCTGCCTGTTCGCCGAGCGAATGGTTCGCCAGGCCCGGACCCTGCCCCTGGCCGATCGCCACGCGCCCGCGCAGGTCTGGCAAGGCAAAGGTTGTCCGGCCATCGCCGCCGTAGGTCGTTCCGAGCAGCGAGAACAGCGCAGTATTCGAGGCAATCGAGAGGATCGCACCATTGGCTTCGGCATAGCCGCGAGGGCAGAAATTGAAGCCGACCAGGCCAATCTGGGCCAGATAGGGTTCGCTCCCCTGCGCATTGGCCGGAACGGAAAGACCGCTCGTCAGCAGGGCGATAACGGCACATGTACTGGCGAGTTGCGACTTGCGCATGACAATCTTCCCCTGAATCAGACTTGTCGCTGCGACCGCGGCGTTCCACTCTCGCAAGGCGGTCGGAACTGTTCGGCAATGCTCGACTGAAACGGTCCGCAATGCAAGGGGAATCTCTTAGTCGGGCAGGCCCCGTCCGCAGGCCGATCAGACCCGCGCTTGCGACAGCACTTCGGCCACCTTGTCGGCTATCTGCTGCACGCTGAACGGCTTGGCGATGAAGTGCATGGCGGCGATGTCGATCTGCTCGCGCAGCTGGCTTTCGGCATAGCCCGACATGAACAGCACCGGCAGCGCGGGCGCGATCTTGCGAATCTCGCGCGCCATGGCCGGGCCATCCATGCTGGGCATGACCACGTCGCTCACCACCATGTCGAACTGGTGCTGTCCGGCGCGCACCAGCTCCAGCCCTTCGTCGCCATCGCTGGCGGTGACCACGGTGTAGCCGTGCCGCGCCAGCGCGCGTTCGGCCACGGCGCGCACCATGTCCTCGTCCTCCACCAGCAGCACGGTGCCGCCGCCTGCCCATTCGCGCTTGGGTTGGACGGCCACCGCGCGCTGCAATTCCTCTTCGCTTGCCTCGTGCACCGGCAGGTAGATGGTGAAGCGCGCGCCCTTCACGCTGCCGTCGGGCGCCTTGGCATTGCCGGCGAAGATGAAGCCGCCCGATTGCTTGACGATGCCGTAGACGGTGGAGAGGCCGAGGCCGGTGCCCTTGCCCATTTCCTTGGTGGTGAAGAACGGTTCGAAGATCTTGCCCAGCACGTCGGCCGGGATGCCGCCGCCGGTATCTTCGGCCACCAGCACGGTATAGTCGCCCGCCGGGATGATCTCGCTGCCCATGCGGCGGATGTCCTTGGCCTCCACCCGGCGCGTGGCGAAGGCCAGGGTGCCGGTGGCCCCTTCCCCGCCGCCGTGGGCCTGGATCGCGTCGCGCGCGTTCACCGCCAGGTTGATGATCACCTGTTCCAGCTGGCGCGGATCGGCGCGCACCGGGCCAAGGTTGCGATCGTGCCGCACCTTCAGCGTGATCTTGGCCCCGAGCAGCCGCTTGAGCAGCTGGCCGACCTCGCTCAGCACGTCGGGCAATTGCAGCACTTCGGGTTGCAGCGTCTGCTGGCGGCTGAAGGCGAGCAGTTGCCGCGTCAGGCTGGCGGCGCGGTTGGAATTGGCACGGATCTGCTGGATGTCATCGTAATCACTGTCGCCCGGCGTGTGCCGTTGCAGCATCAGGTCGCAATAGCCGATGATGGCGGTCAGCACGTTGTTGAAATCGTGCGCCACGCCGCCTGCCAGCTGGCCCACGGCCTGCATCTTGGTGGCCTGCGCCACCTGCCGCTTCAGCCTCGCTTCCTCGGTGGTGTCAGCCAGCGAGAGGAGCACTGCCGCCTCGCCCAGCCCGCGCACGCCCGCAAGCCCCAGGCTCACCGGCTCGTCAGGATCGGCGCGCAGCCGCACCGCGATGTCACCGCTGCTGGCCGGACCCTGCCCATGACGGCGCACCGCGTCGGACATGGCGGTCTTGTCGCGCGGCACCACCAGGTCGCTGGGGAATGGCGGCAGGTCGACCGTGGCGACGCCCGCCGCGCGGCGGAAGGCGGGGTTGGCGAACAGGAACTTGCCGTCTCGGTCGGTGGCGGCAAGGCCCAGCGGCAACTGCTCGAGCAGGCCCTGCAACTGCGCCGCCTGCCCCTTGGCCTCGCCCCCCCAGCCGCCCAGGCCAATGCCGGAATCGATCAGCAGCATCAGGCTGGGCGCTTCGGCCATGGCCTTGCCCGGCACCGCTTCCGCCGCGGCGGCATCGGGATCGGCCAGCGGCACCTGCACCAGCGTCTGCGGCGTGCCCTTGCGCCCTTCGCGGGCGAAGAAGATGCGTTCGCGATCGTCGGATCGCAGCAGCTTGACGAATTCCTGCCCGGCCAGGCTGGCACGCTCGTCCCCCAGCCCGCGGCGGGCCAGCAAGGGGTTCGCCGCCTTCACCATACCGTCGGGCGAGACCAGCGCCACTCCGATCCCCGCCGCGCCCAGCACCCGGCCCAGCAGCCCGGTGATATGCGTGGCCATGCCCGCCAGCGGATTGCTGCGGGTGACCGGGGCAAAGCGCCAGACCAGGTAATCGTCCGCCCGCCCGGCGCGCGTGGCCTCGGCAGTCCAGCTGCGGTCCTCGTCGGCAATGGTGACGCTGCCCGCGCCCTGCCCTTCGCGCCAGGCCGCCCGGCCCAGCCGGTTCAGCGCATCGGCGCTGGTGCCGTCGACCGGCAGCCGCGGCGGGGCGTGGCTCGAACCGAACCACAGTTCGTAGGCAGCATTGGCGCAGACCAGCCGGTTGGCCCGGTCGGTGATGGCAATGGCAAGCTCGGCGTGCTCGATGGCGGAGACGGTGACCGACCAGTCGGGCAGTTCGGGCTGAGCATCACGCGGGCCGCCAGCAGCATGGGCGCGACCAGCGATGAAGGCGATGAAGCCCAGCACCACCAGTCCCCCGGCATAGGCCAGCGTGACCGTGGTGTTATCGGCCGCGAACTGGATCAGCGCGATGCTGGCGAGCACCGCCGCCGCCACGGCGATCAGGTCCACCAGCCGACGCGATTCCTGTGCTTGTCCAATGCTCATCGGCAAAGTCCTAGCAGCACTGTCGGCGCGGCCCTAGCCGCCTGGCCGACGAAACGGGCGAAAAATCACTCGGCCGGATGCAGGCTCTTGGCGCGCCGCACGCGGCGGCCCCAGCGGCGGGCGACGATGAAGCGCCACAGCCAGCCGGAAATCAGGTATCCCAGCGCCGCGGTGACGATCGAGAGCACCACGAAGCCGAAGGCGGTCACTCCAGCGGTCTGCAACCACCAGCCGAATTCCACCCACCAACCCTGCTCCAAAGCGGCCTTGGCGCTGCCGAAAGTGACCGGATCGAGGTTCAGCACGATCCGCCCAACGCGGTTGGCCACCATCAGCCAGAACGGCAGGGTGAAGGGATTGGTGACGAAGGTGATCAGTGCCGCCACCGGCACGTTGGCGCGCGCGGGCAAGGCGAGGAAGGCGGCGAGGAAGATCTGCCCCAGCGGCACGATGAAGCCCGCAAACAGCCCCAGCGCCACCCCGCGCGGCACCGACCGGCGAGTGAAGCGCCACAGTTCCGACCGGCCAAAGCGGTGCGCGATGGGCGCAAGCCAGCGGTTGCGCTCCATCTCGTGGCGCTCGGGCATTCTCGGCATCCGTGCCGAGAGCCAGTTGAGGGCTTTCCTGAACATCCGATTCCTGCGCGCCCAATACACCTTTCAGGCACCAATTACAGATGGTGATAGGCGTTCAGATGACAACCGCCGCTTAACAGTGGCCGGCAGGTAACGAAAATTTGTAGCAAGGCGGCAATCAGCCCTTTTCGCGCATGAGGCGGGCCCCGCGCGAAGAGGGCTCAGCCCTTTTCGCGCATCAGACGGGCTTTGTCGCGCTGCCAGTCCCGATCCTTGATGCTCTGGCGCTTGTCGTGCGCCTGCTTGCCCTTGGCCAGCGCCAGTTCCACCTTCGCCCGGCCCTTGCCGTTGAAGTAGATCGACAGCGGGATCAGCGTCATCCCCTTGCGTTCCACCGCGCCCACCATCTTGTCGATCTCGCGGCTGTGCAGCAGCAGCTTGCGCGGGCGCTTGGGTTCGTGGTTCAGGCGGTTGCCGTGGCTGTATTCCGGCACATTGGCGTTCACCAGCCACACCTGCCCGTCGCGCACCTCGGCATAGCTTTCCCCGATCGAGCCTTCACCCGCGCGCAGCGCCTTCACCTCGGTTCCCTGCAAGGCCAGCCCGGCCTCGAAGGTATCCTCGATAAAGTATTCGTGCCGCGCCTTGCGGTTCTCTGCGACGATCTTCTGCTTGTCGAACGTGGGCGGTTTGGGGCGAGCCATAAGGGGGCGGCATGTAGGGCGGGCGCGGCCAATTGCCAAGCCATGCCGCCAGCAGGCGCTATTCGACCGTGATCGTCCCCGTCATCCCCAGCACCGCGTGGCCCAGGTGCGTGCAGGTGAGGCGATAGGTACCTGCCGCCGGGATCAGGTTCACCGTCACGCTTTGCCCGCCCGACAGCGACAGCTGCCCGCTTGCCACCAGATCGGCGTGGCCGGGCATGATCTGCGCGGCGGCGAAGAATTCGGGCGCGGTGAAGTTATGGCCGCCGGACGCAGCATTGGTCACCACCAGTGCAATGGGGCGCCCGGCTTGCAGGTGCAGGTCAGCAGGCGCGAAGCTGAAGTTGTCGAGCGTGACTTCCACCCGCTGCGCGCGTGAGTATTCGACCGAGGCGGGCGACAATTGCGGCTGGATGACATGGGTGCTGGCACAACCGGCCAGCAGCACGATCGGGGCGAGGAACAGGCAACGCATGGCACACACTCCCTCTATGGAGTCTGGAAGCCCCTCGTCATGCGATATTACTCTGCTTCAGGCAGCGCGCCCAGCGAATTTGCGACGCGTTCGCAGGATCAGATCCCCGCAAACGCCATCGCCTCGTCCACCGCCTGCTTCGCGGCAGCCGAACATTCGACGATCGGCAGGCGCACCGTGGGCGAGAACCAGTCGAACAGCTTGCTGAGCGCGTACTTCGCCGGTGCGGGCGAGGCGTCTGCGAACATCGCCTTGTGCAGCGGGAACAGCTTCTCGTTCAGCTCGCGCGCCGTGGCAAAGTCACCCGCCGCCGCCGCTGCGTGGAAATCGGCGCACAGGCGCGGCGCGACGTTGGCCGTCACCGAAATGCAGCCCACCTGCCCCAGCGCATAGCCTGCCAGGGCCAGCGGATCGTCGCCCGACAGCTGGCACAGGCCCGGCGCGCCCATGCGGTGCCGGGTCACGCGTTCAAGGTCGCCGCTGGCATCCTTCAGCGCCACGATCTTGTCGGGAAAGCGATTGTGCAGTTCGATCACCGTCTCTGGCTTGATATCGGTCACCGTGCGGCCCGGCACGTTGTAGAGCACGATCGGCAGGTCCGCCCGCTCGGCCAGGTAGCTGAAATGGGCCAGCAGCCCTTCCTGGCTGGGGCGGTTGTAATAGGGCGCGACCAGCAGCAGCGCATCCGCACCAGCCGTCTGCGCTTCCTTGATGTGCCACAGCGCGGTCTGCGTGTCGTTGCTGCCCGCGCCCGCGATCACCGGCACGCGGCCCGCCGCCACCTCGACGCAGGTCTTGATGATCTTGTGGTGTTCGTCGTTGTCCAGCGTGGCGCTTTCGCCGGTGGTGCCGCATGGCACCAGCGCGCTGGTGCCGTTGTCGATCTGCCAGTCGATGAAGCGGCGATAGGCAGCCTCGTCGAAGTCGCTCCCGCGAAACGGAGTCGCCAGCGCCGGAATCGAACCTGAAAACATCACCAACTCTCCGAAAGACTCTTGAAACATAAGGCGGCTGCGATAGCCTTGCACGCCTGAAAAGAATACCCGTTCAGCGCCTGATAAGGATGCGCCCCGCACGATGTCCAGCATGGTTCGATTGCCCCTGGTTTTCCTCGCCCTGACCTTGCCCGCCTCTGCCGCGGTGCAGGCACAGGATGCGAGCGAGTGGGACCGCAACCGGGCGCAGCTGGTGGCGCAGCAGCCGGGGCCGATGGCGGGCGAGATCCAGCGGTGGCAGCGATTGTACGAGGATCGGCAGGCGCAGCGCCCCTTTGCCGAATATGCCAGTTTCCTGATCGCCAACCCCGGCTTCCCTGATGAAACCACGCTGCGCTCCCGTGCCGAACAGCGGCTGCGGCAGGAATTCGTCGATCCGCAATTGCTGATGGATTTCTTTGCCGACCATGCGCCGGTGACGAACTATGCCCGCGCCCACCTCGCGCTCGCCACGATGGGGCGCGATCGGGACGCCGCGCGCGACATGGCGCTGGCAGCCTGGCGCGGCGGGGAGATGAGCCCCACCGCCGAAGCATCGCTGGCGGCCAATTTCGGGGACACTTTCTCGCAAGCCGACCAGGATCAGCGGATGGACGCGCTGCTGTGGCAACGCGATGCCGAAGGGGCCGCGCGGCAGATGGCCCGCATTTCGCCCGAACGGCAGGCGGTGTTCGCGGCGCGGCTGTCGATTCTGCAAAGCGGTGACGGGGCCACCAGCGCGCCCGGCGCCACGGCCGATCCCGGCTACCTCTACAACCGCAGCCGCCAGCTGCGCCAGCAGGGCCGCACCGCGCAGGCGGTGCGCATGATCGCGGATGGCCCGGCGCTGTCCGCCCTGCCCTTTGACCGCACCTTGTGGATCGAGGAACTGCTGACGCTGGCACGCAGCGCGGGCCGGTCTGACGCGGTGCGCCTTGCCACCCGCGCCATGGAAGCCTTCGCTCCGGGCGAAGACGTGTCGGGCATGGAATACAAGCTGCGCGACGATTACACATCCTTGATGTGGCTGGGTGGCACCAGCGCGCTGTGGTATACAGGCGATGCCCGCGCCGCCGCGCCGCTGTTCTACCAGTACGGCGCTTCCGCCCGCACCAGCCAGACCCGCTCCAAGGGCTTCTTCTGGGCCGGAGAGGCCAACCGCCAGGCGGGCATGGTGGCAGAGGCGGAACGCTTCTACGACATGGCCGCCGCCTATCCGGACCGGTTCTATGGCCTGCTGGCGCTCGACCGGCTGGGCCGCCCGGTGCCTTCCCTCGCCGGTTCGCCGCAGAGTGAACCCAGTGCCGCCGAGCGCGCCGCCTTCGAAGCATCGCCCATCGCCCGCGCCGTGACCGAGGTCGCCCGCGATGCGCCCTGGGCCACCGGCATCCGCTTCTACCGCGCCATTGCCGACCAGGCCGAAACGCCGGGCCAGCACGTGCTGGTGGCAGACCTCGCCCGCCGCATCGGCAGGCGCGACCTGGCGGTGAACCTGGCCGACGCCGCCATGGCAGAGGGCTATCGCGGCTTCACCCAGATCGGCTATCCCACGCTGTCCACCCCGCCCGGCACCAACTGGACGATGATCCACGCGCTTGCCCGGCAGGAAAGCCAGTTTGCCGAAAACGCCATCAGCCATGCCGGCGCGCGCGGGCTGATGCAGTTCATGCCCGCGACCGCGCAGGAGGAATCGCGCCGGGCCAACATGAGCTATTCGCCCAGCCGCCTGATCGACGACCCCACCTATTCGATGCAGCTGGGATCGAACCACATCGAACGTCTGCTGCGCACCTACAACGGCAGCTACCCGCTCGCCATCGCCGCCTACAATGCCGGTCCCGGCAACGTGAACCGCTGGCTGCGCGAAAACGGCGATCCGCGCACCGGCAATGTCGACTGGCTGCGCTGGATCGAGGAAGTGCAGTTCTTCGAAACGAAGAACTACATCCAGCGCGTGATCGAAAACGCGGTGGTGTATGAGGCGCTCTACCCCGAACAGGCCGGTGGGCGCAGCCGCGGGGTGGAAGACTTCTTGCGGTAGGGGGCTGTCCTACAGGCACCGTCGGGGCGCAGGTCAGTGCAGTGCAGTTGCCCCGCCACGCCCGAACAGGATTTCCGCTCCAGGACAGTGTAACACCTGTCACACCTTGGCTGGCAGGAAGCCAGAACCACGCTATCAGGCTCCCCATGTCCGCTATCCACAACACCAACCCCATCACCCCCGCCGGCCTCGCCGCGCTGAAGGCGCGTTACGACCACCTTCTGGGCAAGGAGCGGCCCGAGATCGTCGAGATCGTCAGCTGGGCGGCGGGTAATGGCGACCGGTCGGAGAACGGCGACTACCTCTACGGCCGCAAGCGGATGCGCGAGATCGACCGCGAGCTGGCGCACCTTGCCAAGGTGATGAAGCACGCCAAGGTGGTCGACCCCAGCCAGCAGCCGGACAAGAGCCGGGTGTTCTTCGGCGCCACCGTCACTGTGGCGGACGAGGATGACGAGCAGCGCCAGGTCACCATCGTGGGCGACAAGGAACAGGATGCCGGGCGCGGCCTGCTCGGCTGGTCCAGCCCCATGGCGCGCGCCTTGCGCGGGGCCACGGTGGGCGACCTGCGCACGGTGCGCCTGCCTGCGGGCGAGAAGGAATGGGAAGTGCTGGCAATCACCTATCCGGAGGCGCGCTGATGGCCGAAGTGGTCAACTTGCGCATGGCCCGCAAGGCGAAGGCGCGCGCAGCGAAGGCGCAGTCCGCCGCCGAAAACCGCACCAGGTCCTCGCGCAGCAAGGGCGAGAAGGCGGCGCAGCAGGCGGACATGGCGCGAGTGGTCAGCCTGCTCGACGGCGCGAAGCGGGAGCGCGACTGATGCGGACGACCTATTCCGATGCCACCGTGCGGCTCTACTTCCTCGATAGCGATGCGGGGGCGGCCCAAACGCTGCTCTACGGCACGTTGACCGAGGCGATGGCGCTGGCCGAACAGCAGCCGGAGGAAGTGCAGGCCGGACTGTTCCTCGCCACCGACAACGACGTGGTGGCTTACCTCGACCTGCTGGAAAGCTAGGCCGCAATCAAAAGGGGGCCGACGTTGCCGCCGGCCCCTTCGTGGATCAGTCGTTGTAATCGACCTTTGGCTTGGGCGCCGCAGGTGCCTTGGCGGGCTTCTTCGGCGCTTCCGTTTCCGGCGTCACCTCCTCGTCCGTCAGTTGCGGAGCGGGTGCAGCCTCAGGCAGCGCCGCACCTTCCACCAGTTTGCCGAGCGAGGAACCATCCAGCCCCAGCTCCTTCATCAGCCCGTCGAGCACCGGGGCCTGCGCCCGGTAAGCCAGGGCTGCGGCCACGGCGTCGTTGGCAAGGTTGCCCGTGCCGCCGCCACCGGTGCCAGCCGCCCCGGCAGGCCCGGCCTTCTGGGTGAGGCCATCGACCTGCACGATCTTGATCGAGTCGATCGCTTCCATCGGCTTGGCGCTTTCGCGGATCACCTCGGGCAGCACCTTCAGCAGCGCCAGCTTGGTCTGCAAGCTGATCTGGTCGCTCGACAGCAGGTTCGCCGCCTCGTTGATCGCCCGCTGACCGGCGGCTTCCACCTCGAAGCGGACGCGCGCAGCTTCGGCCCGCAGCTTCTCGGCATCGGCAGCACCCTGCGCCTCGAACTTGACCGCGGCGGCGCGGTTGGTGGCCGCGTCCCTCTCGGCTTCGGCTTCCACCTTGATCTTGATCGCGTCGCGCTCAGCGATCTTGGCGGCTTCGATCAGCTCGATCTTCTTCTGGCGTTCGGCCACCTCGCTTTCGCGGCTGGTGGTAACGGCTTCTTCGGCCGCCACCGCCTTGGCGCGAGCTTCGTCGGCCTGGGCCTTGGCCTGGCTTTCCTCGCGGCTCTTGTTCTGCACCGCGATCTGCTGCTCTTGCCGAGCGATCTCCAGCGCACGCTGCTGATCGATGCGAGCTTCCTCGACGAGGCGATCGGCCTCGATCTGCTGCGCGTCGACCAGCTTCTTCGCCTCGATCCGCGCGGCATCGGCTTCGCGCTGCCGCTCGGCCTGCTGGCTGGCGATCTCGGCCATCTGCGCGGCACGCCGCACTTCGACCTCGCGTTCCTGCTCCAGCCGCGCATATTCGGTGTCACGGCTGATCTGGAAGCTGCGCTGAGCCGCCTCGAGGTTCTTCGTCTCCATCTGCACGCGGGTGTCCTGCTCGATATCGTTGCGCAGTTTCTTGCGCGCCTCGATCTGCTCGGTGAGCTTGGTCAGGCCCTCGGCGTCGAAGGCGTTGTTGGCGTTGAAGTGCTCGATGCTGGTCTGGTCCAGCCCGGTCAGCGAGACCGATTCCAGTTCCAGGCCGTTCATTGCCAAGTCGTTCGACGACACCTGCTGCACCTTCTGCACGAAGTCGGCACGCTGTTCGTGCAGCTCGTTCATGGTCATCCCCGCCGCGACCGAGCGCAGCGCGTCGACGAACTTGCCCTCGACGAGGTCCTTCAAGGCTTCAGGCTGCATGGTGCGCTGGCCAAGGGTCTGCGCGGCCATAGCGATGGCTTCGGCATCGGGCTTCACGCGAACGTAGAACTCCGCCTTCACGTCGATCCGCAGGCGGTCGAGCGTGATCAGCGCCTCGGAATCGCGACGGATTACCGAGAGCACCAGCGTGTTCATGTTGACCGGCATGGTCTCGTGAAACACCGGCAGCACCAGCGCGCCGCCGTTCATCACCACCTTCTCGCCGCCCACGCCGGTCCGCACGAAGGCGGTTTCCTTCGAGGCCCGGTGATAGAGCTTTGTGAGGAAGATCAGGAAGGCGAAGATCGCGACGACAGCGCCGCCGCCCAGCACAATGGGGGTTGAGGTTACAGTATCCAACATGACAGTTCTCTCTTTCGTAATTCAGGTTTGGCGCATCAAAAGCGCCGAATTCAGTTGAGTGGGGCGAGCTTGCGCTCTGCCAGCGGCACGCCGAAGAAGGTCTGCCCTTCGCGGCGCACCAGCAGCACTTCGTCACCTTCGTGCATCTCGCTTGCCGCCTCGTGCGGCTCGACCATCACGTGATGGACGTGGCCGTACCGATCATGGACCTTGGCACGGGCGGGATAGCCCTGGCGGGCCTTGCCCGTGGTGATCGTTGCGCGCCTGCCGACAAGGCTGTCGATTCCGACCGCGTCAGTCTCGTCCTGCGGCATGATCCGCCCCAGCGGCCGCACCAGAGTGGCCGTGACGGGCAGCGTCAGCCCGAAGGTGATCACCGCCGCCAGCAGCGCATCCAACGGCGCGCCGAGGAAGTCATCCGCCAGCGACTGAAGCCCAACGCCAATGCTGGCGAACAGGAACAGGAACACCATCAGCCAGATGAGGAACGGCACACGGCCGAGCCCCAGCAGCGTGGTGATCCCGCCCATGATCGAGGCGCTGCCGCCCACGTCAGGCGAAGCGTCCACATCGGCATCAAGATCGAGATCGGCGTCGAGGTCGAACAAGTCGCCCACTCCGATGATTTGCATCACCGAGAGCAGCAGCATCGCCCCGAAGGCGATCGCAAAGGGCAGATTGTAGTCAGCTAACAGGCCCATAACAGTCATCGCCGCTAGGGTGTGTTCCGGGCGGCGCCTTCCATGTTGAGGCGCGACAATCGCGCCCTTCAGGCCAGGTTACCCGGTGCCTCTTCCCGCCCGATTCGTTTGCCATAAACGCCACGAATTGACCAGAAAAACCGGATACACATGATACGATTTTGCCCACACCTTTGCCCTGCCGCCGCCTTGCCCTATGGGTAGGCGATGCGCCGCCTGTTGCCCCTGATCCTGCTTGCCCTGGCCAGTCCACTGGCCGCGCGTGACAGCCTGGGCGTGTTCGGCCAGTGGGGTGCCTTCCGCGATCCCGATGTGCCGCGCTGCTATGCCATCGCCATGGCCGAACCCAGCCGCGAACGGCGCAGCTTCGATCCCTATGCCAGCGTGGGTACATGGCCGGATCGGCGCATTCGCGGGCAGCTGCACTTCCATGTCAGCCGCGAACTCGCCGACGCGCCGCGCCTGCGGCTGGTGGTGGGCGGGTCCAGCTTCGAACTGACCGGCGGCGGCAGCGATGCCTGGGCCGCCGACGCGGGCCAGGACGCCGCGATCCTGGCGGCCATGCGCGCGGGCAGCCGCATGACGCTTTCCGCCACCGACAGCGCCGGGCGGCGCTTCACCGACAGCTATCGGCTGGAAGGTGCCGCCACCGCCATCGACGCCGCCGTGGTGGGCTGCGCGCGGACACGCTAGGCAAAGCGGCCGCGCGCCTCTATATGCGCGCCTCCCATGGCCAATACTGCACTCATGTCCATTCCGGGTCAGGTCGATCCCGTTCCCGTCGCGCGCGACATCACGCCGCGTGCCGATGGCCGCGTGGACCTGATCGGCCTGCCCAAGGCTGATATCGCCGCGCTGTTCGCCGGCGCCGGGCTGGACGCCAAGGCGGCCAAGCTGCGCGCCAAGCAGGTGTTCCACTGGCTCTATCACCGCGGCGTGACCGATTTCGAAGCGATGACCGATATCGCCAAGACCATGCGCCCGTGGCTGGCCGAACGGTTCGTGATCGGGCGGCCCGAGGTGGTCGAGGCGCAGCACAGCACCGACGGCACCCGCAAGTGGCTGCTGCGCACCGCCGACGGCCACGATTTCGAGATGGTGTTCATCCCCGATGCCGATCGCGGCACGCTGTGTGTCTCTTCGCAGGTCGGCTGCACGCTCAACTGCCGCTTCTGCCACACCGGCACCATGCGACTGGTGCGCAACCTCACCAGCGGCGAGATCGTGGGGCAGGTGATGCTGGCGCGTGATGCGCTGGGCGAATGGCCCAAGGGCCGCATGGATATGGCGGACGAAGAGACAGAGGCGGAATACACCGCCGATGGCCGCCTGCTCACCAACATCGTGATGATGGGCATGGGCGAGCCGCTCTATAACTTCGACAACGTCAAGGGCGCGCTCAAGCTGGTGATGGACGGCGACGGGCTGGCCCTGTCCAAGCGCCGCATTACGCTTTCGACCAGCGGCGTGGTGCCGATGATGGACAAGTGCGGCGAGGAAATCGGGGTGAACCTCGCGGTTTCGCTCCACGCCGTCACCAAGGACGTGCGCG
>JAGREI010000231.1:0-1544 GCA_020446625.1 Erythrobacter sp. | reverse complement strand
ACCTTCGAATACGTGATGCTGAAGGACAAGAACGACAGCGACGACGACGCGCGCGAACTGGTGCGGCTGCTGAAAGCCTACAAGCTGCCCGCCAAGGTCAACCTGATCCCGTTCAACCCCTGGCCCGGTGCGCCCTACGAATGTTCCACGCCCGAACGGGTGCGGCGCTTTTCGGAAATCGTCTTCGAACACGGCATCTCCGCCCCCGTGCGCACTCCGCGCGGGCGCGATATCGACGCGGCCTGCGGCCAGCTGAAGACCGCCGCCGAGAAGAAGAGCCGCGCCCAGCTGGATCGCGAGGCGGCGGGCGAGGCAGCTGGCGAGGCGTGATGGAACTGCGGCTGCCCCCTGCGGGTGACGCGAGCGACGCCCTGCACGCCGAATTCGCCGCGACGGGGCGCTGCACCATCCCCGGCGTGCTGGCCGATGGCGATGCAGACCGGCTCGCCAGCTACCTGGAGAAACACCAGGGCTGGTATCGCATCCGCGGCTTCGACAAGAACCGCTTCGACCTGCTGCCCGAAGCCGAGCGCGACACCGACAGCCAGGTGCAGGCCGACCATGCGGAAATCGACCGCTACATCGCGGACGACAGCAGCCAGACCTTCGCCTTCCTCTACGATGCCCTGCCGATGATCCCGGCGGCGCTGGCTGGCGAGCCGGGCAGCCCGCTGGCCGCGCTGCGGCAGGCGCTGATCGCCTTTGCGCCCGAACTGGCCATGCTGACCGGCCTGCCGCTGTCGGGCAAGGTGGAGGTGCAGGCCACCCGCTATCGCACCGGCGATTTCCTCTCCCGCCACCACGACGGGCCGAGCGATGATCGCAAGGTGGCCATGGTGCTGGGGCTCACGCGCGACTGGTGTGTCGACTGGGGCGGCAACCTGCTGTTCGCCCAGGGCGACCGGTTGAGCGGCTATTCGCCCGGCTGGAACCGGCTGGACCTGTTCCAAGTGCCGCAGGATCACTCGGTGACGCGCGTCACCAGTTCGGCCCCGGCGCCGCGGCTTGCCGTATCCGGCTGGTTCCTGGGCTGAGACTGACTCTAGAGCCGCGCCGCCTGGAAATGCATCCAGTCGTAATTGCGTTCACGCCCCAGCGACAGCCAGCCTTCCTCTTCCCACAACTTGACGAAGGGTAGCCGGTCCTTGCGCGCCATGTGCGCCCGGTCGCTGCCCCAGCGCAGCTGGTTGTTCGACGGGTCGATATCGATGGCGATGCCCCAGCTGTGCATCGAATAGTTGTTGCCGCCGCGCATCTTGCGCACGTTCAGGCAGCCACCCCATTGATCCAGGTTCAGCCGCTGGATTTCCGCCAGACCATAATGGTCGAGCGCGCGCTTGAGCACCCGCGCCATCGAATCGTGCACCTTCTCGTGCACCGAGAACTTGTTGATGACCTTGCTGTTGTCCCAAGCCAGCTTCATCGGATAGGGCGATGCCAGCATCGTCTGGTTGGCACCCGGCTTGCCGTAATAGACCAGTACATCCTTCTGCCGCGGCCAGACATTGACCGGTGCCGCCGGGGTCGGCGGGGTCGGCGGGGTC
>JAGREI010000230.1 GCA_020446625.1 Erythrobacter sp. | reverse complement strand
CCAGCACGTCGTTGCCTTCGCCGCCGTCGATGGTGTCCACGCCCGATCCGCCGACGATGGAATCGCGCCCCAGCCCGCCCGACAGCGTGTTGTTGCCCTCGTCCCCGAAGATCCGGTCGTTGCCATCGCCTCCGTCGATCACGTCGTCGTGCAGGCTGCCGCGCAGGTAATCCGCCCCGCCCAGCCCGAGGATGGTGACCCCGCCCGCTGCGCCCGAGGCAGAAATCTCGTTGTCGAGCTCGTTGCCGGTGCCCGTGGTTGCGCCGCCGCTCAGTCGCAAGTCCTCGACATTGGCGCCCAGCGTCCAGTCGGCCGTGGCGATGACGAGATCGTTGCCCTGCCCGGCATTCTCCTCGACCGTGTCGCCTGCGCTGTCGACGTAGTAGCGATCGTTGCCGAAACCGCCACGCATCACGTCGTCACCCGCGCCGCCATCCAGCGTGTCGTCGCCGTTGCCGCCGTCGAGCAGGTCGTTCCCGCCGCGCCCGTTGAGCACGTCGGCGCTGCCGAGGCCGTAGATCTGGTCCACCCCGTTGGTGCCGTTCAGCGTGTCGGGATTAGGGGTGCCCATGATGACGTTGGCCACGGGATTGACCGTGACGGTTACCGTGGCAGTGGCGCTGCCGCCCTGCCCGTCGCTGATCGAATAAGTGAAGGTATCGGTGCCGGAAAAGCCGCTGGCCGGGGTATACGACACCATGTTGGCGCCATCCACTGCCACGCTGCCACCCTGCGCGGTCCAACTGGCAATCAGCGAAACCGTCAGCGGGTCGCCATCGGCATCGCTGTCGTTCGCCTTCACGTCGATGGTGAGCGGGGTATCCTGATCGGTGGTGGCGCTGTCATCGGCGGCCACCGGCGGGGTATTGCTGCTGCCACCGCCCGCGATTTGCAGGTTGTGCGCGCCGGAGCCGCTGGTGAACTGCTGGAGGCCGAATTCTCCGTTCGCGATGGTCAGCGAACCGTCGGCCACCCCGTCACCATCGCCATCGTATTCGACCACGGTTGTGCCGCCGGACCAGAAATAGCGATATTCGCCCGCGACATGGCCGAAGGCGGTGGTGCCGATGAAGGTGGTGATCTGCACCGCGTCGCCGGGGCGGGTGTTCATGTCGATCAGGTCAGCGCCGTCGAGGTCAGCGATCACCGGCGTATCGAGGAAGGCCAGCACCGGGCCGAACACGAACACGTCACCGCCCGCGCCGCCGCGATAGCTGTCGTTGCCTGCGGATGCGAGGATGGTGTCCGCGCCCTGGCCGCCGTCGATCTCGTCGTTGCCGCTGCCGCCGTCGAGCGTGTCGTCGCCATCCTCGCCGTAGAGGATATCCGCACCCGCGCCGCCGTTCAGCACGTTGTTGGCGGCATTGCCCACGATGATATCGCTGCCCGATCCGCCCAGCACGTTCTCGATCACCGTGCCGCGCGCGATCACCAGGTTACCGGTTCGGCCTAGCACGTTGGAAAACAGCTCGCTGGTCAGCCAGATCTGCTGGCTGGCGCTGGTAAGCGAATAGTCGAGCGTGTCGATGCCGCCATCGTCCACGATCGTCACCGCCGCCCCGTTCACCGCAGTGGCGCTGAACACGTCGCGGCCCGAACTGTTGTTGAAGCCGTAGGTGGTATCGCCGGTGCGCGTCAGCCCCACCCGCGCGCCGTAGAGGTTGTTCACCGCGATGATATCTGCCGCCATCGGCGCGATGGTGTACTGCGAAGTGAAACCCTGGCCCGAAAACCAGTCGTTCTCGTTACGCCCGTCGAAATAGGACATGATCGTGGCGGGCCAGCCATCGTTGGCATAGATCGCATCGGCCGGATAAGTGGCGCTGCCGTTGTAGTCGCCGCCATGCCCCAGCCCCAGCGCATGGCCGATCTCGTGCACATAGGTCTGCATCGAATAGGTGTTGAGGCCGGTTCCGTAGGTGGAAATCCACCCCGTACCCACGTTGACCACGGCGCTGGTGATGATGCCATCGGTCCATTCGGTAGAGGTAAAGGCGCCGACCTGGTTGTCGGTGAAGTCGATATCGGCGCCGGGGCCGTTCGGCACTTCGGAAAAGGTGATCCCGGTGGCATCGCTCCACAGCGCCAGCGCGGCGCGGGCGAGCGTCTGCCCGGCGGCGGTCAGCGCGCTGATATGCACCGTCAGCGTACCGCCCGGTGCCACGTCGAGGTGGTGCGGATCGTTGCCCCAGAAGCCGTCGGTCAGTTGCAGCGCGATCTCGTCGTTGTCGTAGACCGGCAGGGCCAGCGGAGCGGCGGTGAAAGCGCGGACCTGGTAACCACCCGTGTCGGCATCATTGTAGCCGCCAACGTCAAGGTAATAGGTGCCGCTGGTGGTGGCGGTGAAGGTGATGCGCGAGAACTGGCCGGGCGGATTGTCGTAATCGTCGTTGAAGGCGATCAAATGACCGGCAGCATCGCGCAAGGCCAGCGTGGTGTCGGTGGAGGTATTGTTGGTGCCGGTCGTGCTCTGGGTGAGGAAGGTATAGGTCTGCCCGGCCACCAGCGTCACCGCGAACCAGTCGTGATCGCCGTTCACCTCCAGCACATCGCTCACCGCTGCGCCGTCTACGGTGACGGTGAGCGTGGTGGAGGTATTGGCGGGCGTATCAGGCATTCAGGCTCACTCCTGCACCAGCGATCGGGCGACGACGGCGGCAAGGCGATCTATCGCCGCGGTATCCAGCGGGCGATCCATGCTGGCCACGCCCATCCTGCCCAGCGATTCTGCACCGCCGTCGCGTGACAGGTCTGCACGGCCAAAACCGTTGCGCGAGAAGGTGAGGGCAACCGACAGTCCCGCGCGGGCGGCAGGGCTGCTGCCCAGATCGGCCAGCGCGGCATCCAGCGCGGCGAGGAACCGCGCGCAGGCGGCGGCATTGTCCAGCGCAGGCGCGAGGTATTCGCTGCCCGTCGCCTGGCACGCCGGCAGCTGCGGCGCGGCGCGACCCGTCGCCTCCGCCTGCGGCGCGGCAAGCGCCACCAGCATGGCGCCAGGCAGCAGCAAGGCCGGGCTGAACCGCCCCCGACGAGGGTTCAACCTCGTCAGAACAGCCCTCAAACCGGATAGTGCACCTTGCATCGCCATCGCATCCCACATGCCATTGCCCGACCTCTAGTGCTGTGATGCTTAACACAGGTCGACCCGATGTGGTTGCCGCGCCTGTGCAAAAGCTGCACCATGGCTGCAAGGTCGCGGTCAGACGGGTCCCTGTTGGCACTTGCCGCCCGGTCATGTAGACAGAGTCAATCTGCGACGGGAGACAAGCACCATGGCCTTCACGGTCACCATCAACGGCGAAACGCGCGAGATTGACGCGCCGGGCGAAATGCCCCTGCTCTGGGCACTGAGGAACGAGCTGGGCATGGTCGGCACCAAGTTCGGCTGCGGGGTGGGCATGTGCGGCGCCTGCACCGTGCATGTCGACGGGCAGGCGACGCGCTCGTGCTCGCTGCCGCTGGCCGGGGCCGCCGGACGGCAGGTGACCACGATCGAGGCGCTGGGCGAGAGCCCGGTGGGCCAGGCCTTGCAGCAGGCATGGCTGGATGTCGACGTGATGCAGTGCGGCTATTGCCAGGCGGGCCAGCTGATGAATGCCAGCGCGCTGCTGGGCCGCAACCCCAACCCGTCGGACGACGAGATCACCGCTGCCATGCAGGGCAATATCTGCCGCTGCGCCTGTTACACCCGCATCCACGAAGCCATTGCCAGGGTTGCTCGCGACGGGGAGGCGACCAATGCTTGACCGCGTCGATCTCTCGCGCCGCCTGTTCCTGAAGGCCAGCGCGGTAGCCGGGGGCGGCTTCGCCCTGTCGGCCAGCTTCGCCCTGCCTGCCAGCGCCACCAGCGTGGAACCCGCCTCGGCCGAACTGGGTGCCTTCATCACCGTGCATCCCGACAATTCGATCACCATCGTGGGCAAGAACCCGGAGATCGGCCAGGGCATCAAGACCATGCTGCCCATGCTGATCGCAGAGGAACTGGATGCCGACTGGGATCGAGTTTCGGTGCAGCAAGGCGATACCGATTTCGCCCGCTACGGCTTGCAGCTGGCGGGTGGCAGCTTCGCCACGCCGATGAACTGGCTGCCCATGCGCCAGACCGGCGCCGCCGCGCGCGCCATGCTGCTGGCAGCGGCAGCGCAGCGTTGGGGCGTGGAAGTCGCCACGCTCTCTACCGAACCGGGCGAAGTGGTCCATGCCGCTTCGGGCCGACGGGCGACCTATGGCGAACTGGCGCACGAAGCGGCGCAGATGCCCGTGCCCGATGCCGCCAGCCTGACGCTGAAAGACCCGGCGCGCTTCCGCATCATCGGCCAGGCCAAGGGCGGGGTCGACAGCCCCCGCGTGGTGCGGGGCGAGCCGATCTTCGGCGTCGATACCCAGCTTCCCGGCATGGTCTACGCCGCCTTCGAACGATCACCGGTGTTCGGCGCGCGGCTGGTTTCGGCAGACCTCGATGCCGCCAAGGCGCAGCCCGGCGTGATCGACGCCTTCACCGTGGCGGGCAACGGCAATGCCACCGAACTGGTCGATGGCGTGGCCGTTGTGGCCAGCAACTGGTGGCTGGCCAACCGCGCGCGCACGGCGCTGGCGCCGGTGTGGGACAATGGCGAATGGGCCAGCCATTCGAGCGCAGGCTACGCCCAGGCGGCGCAGGATTACTGGGCTTCGGGCGATCACGGCGAAGTGTTTGCCGAAAAGGGCGATTTCGCCGCCGCCGCAGCCGGTGCCGCGCAGGTGCTGGAAGCCGAATACTCCTATCCCTTCCTTGCCCACGTGCCGATGGAACCGATGAACTGCACCGCGCTTTACCGCGCGGACGGCAGCATCGAGATGTGGGCGCCCTCGCAGACCCCGCAAGGCGGGCAGCAATCGGTGGCGCAGTACCTGGGCGTGACGCCCGACAAGGTGACGGTGCACATCACCCGCATGGGCGGCGGTTTCGGACGGCGGCTCAACAACGATTACATGGTGCAGGTGGCGGCCATCGCGCGGCAAATGCCCGACGTGCCGGTGCAGCTGATCTGGAGCCGCGAGGATGACGTGCGCAGCGACTTCTATCGTCCCGCAGGCTGGCACAAGCTGTCCGCCGCTATCGACGCGGAAGGCAAGCTGACGGGCTTTGCCGATCACTTCGTCACTTTCGAACTGGGCGGCGGCGCTTTCGATCCGGCAACCATGGATGCCACCGAATTTCCCGCCAAGTACGTTCCGAACCTGCGCTATTCGCAGCACAAGATGCGCACGGCGGTGCCGATGGGGGCGCTGCGCGCGCCGCGATCGAACGCCATCGCCTATGTCATGCAGGGCTTCCTCGACGAAGTGGCGCAGGCGGCGGGCAAGGACTTGCCCCGGCTAATGCTCGAACTGACCGACGGGGTGGAGGCCGAACCCGGCGGCATGGGGCCGTTCGGCCCGGCACCGGGCTTTTCCGCGCCGCGCCTGCAAGGCGTGATCCGCCGGGTGCTGGAAACATCGCCCTGGGGTGAGGATCGCCCCGAAGGCCGCGCCCTGGGCTTCGGCTTCTATTTCAGCCACATGGGCTATTTTGCCGAAGTGGTGGAAGCGAGCCTCGACAGCAATCGCCGCCCGCTGGTGCACAACGTATGGGTGGCCGCCGACGTCGGTAACCAGATCATCAATCCCTTCGGCGCTCTGAACCAGGTGCAGGGATCGATCATCGACGGCATCGGCCAGGCCACGCAGCTGGCGGTGGAGATCGACGGCGGCGCGACCCGCCAGTCGAACTTCCACAACTATCCGCTGCCGCGAATGCCGGTACGGCCGCAGATTCACGTCGACTGGGTGCTGTCGGACAATGCCCCCACCGGGCTGGGCGAACCGGCGCTGCCACCGGTGATCCCGGCGCTGGCCAATGCCCTGTTCGCGCTGACCGGCAAGCGCGTGCGGCACCTGCCGATCGACCCGGCACTGTTTGCGTAAAGCCTGCCCGATCGCTTGCGATCGTTGGCCGTTCCATCGTCTCCCCTCCCGCTTGCGGGAGGGGCCGGGGGAGGGATTGTCAGGGCCAGGCGCGCAATTGTGCGCCCTTCGCTAACTGCCCATCTGCACCACCTGCCCCGCCAGCCGTTCGACTTCGGCGGCGGAGTGGCTGACCAGCAGGATCGGCAGGTCCAGCTGGTCGCGCAGGCGCTCGATCAGGCGCAGCAGCACTTCGGCGCGCGCGGCATCGAGCGAGGCGAGCGGTTCGTCGAGCAGCAGGAAGCGTGGCGCGGAAAGCAGGGCGCGCCCGATCGCCACCCGCCGCGCCTCGCCGCCTGACAGCGTGGCGGGCAGGCGGTTCAGCAGGTGGCCGATTTCCAGTAGCTCGACCACTTCGGCCTGGCCGATCCAGCGGTCGGCGGGCGCGGCCAGTTTTTCGCCATAGGCCAGGTTCGCCGCCACCCGGCGATGCGGGAACAGCCGCGCATCCTGGAATACATAGCCCGCGCGGCGGCGTTCGGGCGGCAGGTCCGCGCCCGTGTCGCTGTCGAACAGCACTTCGCCCGCCACCACGATCCGGCCCGATGCGGGGCGCAGCAGCCCGGCGATGGCGTTCAGCGTGCTGGTCTTGCCCACGCCTGATGGACCGATCAGGGCCGTCAGCTTGGCCTGGGAGACGAATTCCAGCGCGAAGGCGTGATCGTCCAGCGCCATCTGGATCCGCACTTCAAAGGACATGGGCGCGGGTTCCCTGCGATCGGCGCACCAGCCATTCGGACGCCAGCAAGGCGCCCAGCGACAGCACGATGGAAATCACCGCCAGTCGCGTCACCGCGTGTTCCGATCCCGGCACCTGCAAGCCGCTGTAGATCGCCAGCGGCAGGGTGCGGGTCTGCCCGGCAATATTGGCAGCAAAGGTGATGGTCGCGCCGAATTCGCCCAGCGAGCGGGCAAAGCCGAGCATGGCCCCGGCGGCAATGCCGGGCAGGCTCAATGGCAAGGTGATGGTGAGGAATGCGTGGAAGGGCGATGCGCCCAGCGTGCGCGCCGCGCCCACCAGCCGCCGGTCCACCGCCTCGATGGACAGGCGCATGGCGCGCACCATAAGCGGCAAGGCCATCACGCCTGCCGCCAGCGCCGCGCCGGTCCAGTGGAACACCAGCGTCAGCCCGAACGTGTCATAAAGCCAGCCACCGATCGCGCCGTTGCGGCCCAGCAGCACCAGCAGCAGCCAGCCGGTAACGACGGGCGGCAGCACCAGCGGCAAGTGGACCAGGGCATCCAGCACCATCCGCCCCGGAAAGCGCCGCCGCGCAATCACCCAGGCCAGGGCATAAGCAATCGGCAGGGTGACCAGCACCGCCGCCAGGCTGACCTTCAGCGACAGCGCCACCACGCTCCATTCGGCAGGGGTCAGCAGCACGCTCAATCGGGTCTCGTGAAGCCGTGGCGCAGCAGCACCGCCTGCCCCGCCTCCGATGCCAGGAAGGCGGCAAAGCCTTCGCTGTCGGCATTGTCCGAGCGGGCCAGCACGGCCACGGGATAGCGGATCGGCGGGTGCAGGTCGGCGGCGAAGGTCGCCACCACGCGGACTGCCTGAGATGCCTGCGCGTCGCTGGCATAGACGATCCCCAGCTCTGCCTCGCCGCGTTCGACCAGAGCCAGCGCCGCGCGCACGTTCTCGGCCGGCACCAGCCGTTGGGCCACTCCGTCGGCCAGCCCCAGCCGGGTGAGCGCAGCCATGGCATAGCGTCCGGCAGGCACGGCCTCGGGTTCGGCAATTGCCAGTCGCCCGGTCATGGCCTGCAAGGCAGCTGCCGGATCCTGCGACAGGGACCGGGTGTCATCGCTGCCCGCCACCAGCACCAAGGCATTGCCCGCGATATCCCCCCGGGTGCCGGGTCGCAGCAGGCCCTCGCCCGCCATCCAGTCCATCCATTCGGCATCGGCGGTGACGACGAGATCGGCGGGCGCGCCTTCGGCTGCCTGCCGCGCCACGGTGGAACTGGCGGAGAAGGACAACTGCGGGTGCGGGTGGCCTTCGGCGGCCCAGAGGTCTGCGGCCTCCTCCAGCGCCTCGGTCATGCTCGATGCGGCAAGCACCACCGGGCCTTGCTGCGCCGACGGCGCGCAGGCGGAAAGCAGCATGAAGATCGCGGCAAGGGCCTGTTTCACCATGCCGCGTGCCATAGGGTGCAGCGGGTGGCCAGTCCAGTTGGTGTGGGCCAGATCAGCCCTGCTGCCCGGCGCGGATCACGAACTCGGTCGCGCGGCGCACGGGGATCAGCAACACGCAGCGCACGCCTTCGGGATCGAAGTCCAGCTCCACCGGATGCCGCAACTCGTGCGCCACGATCCGTTCGATCAGGTCGGTACCGAAGCCGCGGGTGCGCTGCGGTTTCACCGGCGGACCGCCGCGTTCGAGCCATTCCACCTCCAGCAAGGCTTCGCCGCGCATGGTCCAGCGTACCGATACCGTGCCGCCCGGCTGGCTGAGCGCGCCGTACTTGGCGGCATTGGTGGCCAGTTCGTGCACCGCCAGCCCCAGCGACAGCGCATCGTTGGGCGCCAGTTCCACCTCGTTGCCTTCGATCACCAGCGTGTGATCGCCGCCGTGGGCATAGGGCAGCAGTTCGGCGTCGATCACCGATCGCACCGGAGTGGAGCCCCAGTCCGACTGGGTGAGCAGGTCATGCGTGGCCGACAGCGCGCGGATGCGGCCATCGAGGCCATCGGCAAATTCGCCCACGTCGGTGGCCCGGCGGCGCGTGAGCGCGATGATCGAGAGCACGTTGGCCAGCGTGTTCTTCACCCGGTGGTTCAGTTCGCGGGTCAGCGAATTGCGGATCGACGCCTGTTCCTGAAGCCAGGCCAGCTGGCTTTCGTCTTCCTGCGCCTGCATGGTCAGCATTCGCACCAGCAGCATCAGCAGGCTGGCCACCAGCAGTCCGAAGATCAGCGTCACCAGCGACAGGCCGTGGAGGAAGGGCTGCTCCACCGAGCTGACCGACAGCATCCAGCGGTTGCTGGCAATGTTCACCGCCTGGGTGGCGGTTTCGCGCCCGTCCGGATCGGCATCGAAATTGCTCGCCAGCAAGGTGCGGTCGCTGCCTTCGCCATCGTAGAGCCGCACGCCGTAGGACCCGGCATCTTCCAGCTCCAGCGCGCTTTGCAGGAAGTCGGCGGCGTTGAACGGCGAATAGATGAAACCCTTCAGCGCGCGCCCGCCCGCGCCTGCCTCGAACACCGGCATGTAGATCAGGAAGCCCGGCGCATCGATGTCGCCCTCCTGTTGCAGCACCACGGCATTGCTGGCCACCGGGCGCGCGGTTCGTTCCGCTTCCAGCATGGCGGCGCGGCGAACGGGCTCGGAGTACATGTCGAAACCCAGCGCGCGCCGGTTACGTTCGGTATCGGGCTGGAGGAAAGTGACCGGCACGGCATAGGGCTGGCTGCCGTCGGGCCGGGGGTACAGCTCCACCTGCCCCTGCGTCTCTTCCGCCATCTGCGCGTTGTAGGCGTCGATCTGTGCGGGGCGCACCACCTGCGCCCAGCCGATGCCTTCGGCACCGCGATAGTCCGCATCCAGCCGCAGTTCGGAAACGAAGCGGCGGAAGTCGGCGGCCGGCACCTCGTCCATGGTCGACAGCAGCGCCGCGCCTGCCCGCAGATAGGCGCCGCTGGCATTGGCGCGCCGTTCCAGGGCAGAGGCAATGGCCGTGGCACGCGCATCGAGCTGGACCGACAGGCGCTGCCGCTCGCCACGCTCGATGGCGAAGACCGACAGCACGGTGATCGCCGCGATCAGCACGAAGATCCCGCGCGGCAGGGCGTGCGGGAAGCGCATCAGCCAGCGTTTGGTCGTGCTTCGCGGCTTCGCCTCGTTCAATTCCGTTCCCTCGACCCCGCCGGGTGGTCTGCGGCGGGCCAACCCGTGCGCGGTTCAGGATGCAAGAGCCCAATTCCCCTTGCCTGCGCGCACGATTCATCGTTTTCGGGGAACCGGATTGGCGCGATTTCGTTCCACGGCAACAATGATTAATCGGCACGATGCCGCTATCGATGCCCCGGTGTTGCCATCGGGTGACCATTGGCGGCAGTCAACCGGCGAAGGAAAGATGAAGCAAGAATGTCCCCGGCAGACCATCGCGGCAATCGCTCGAAAGGTGTCAAGGTGAGCCAGGCAACCGATCCCGAATGGGCTTCGGGGCTGAAGCGCCTCTACGATCGGGTGGTGGAGGAACCGCTGCCCGATGCCTTCCGCGACCTGCTGTCCAGGCTCGACGATAGCGAGCACAAATGAGCGGCGCCGCAACCACCCGCGAGCTGCCGGTCCGCAGCGCCGAGGACAAGCGTGCCTTCAAGCGCGAACTGACTGCTGTGGTACCGCACCTGCGCGCCTTTGCCCGCGGCCTGTGCGGACGGCCCGACATGGCCGACGACCTGGTGCAGGAAACCATGCTCAAGGCATGGGCCGCGCAGGACCGGTTCGAACCCGGCACCTCGATGCGCGCCTGGACCTTCGTGATCCTGCGCAACGCCTATCTCACCGACATGCGCCGCAACCGCTTTCGCGGCGAATACGATGAAGGCGTGGCCGAACGCGTGCTGACCGCGCCTGCCGGGCAGGAGGAGCCGATCCACCTCAGCGACCTCCACCGCGCGCTGCTGGTGCTGCCCGCCGAACGGCGCGAGGCGCTTCTGCTGGTGGGCGCGGGCGGCTTCTCCTACGAGGAAGCCGCAAACATCTGCGGCTGCGCCGTGGGCACGATCAAGAGCCGCGTTGGCCGCGCGCGCGCGGCGCTGGCCGAAATGCTGGAAAGCGGCGACATTCCCGATCGTTCGAGCGAGGACCCCGCCGCCCACCGCGCCATTCTGGAAGAACTGGACCAAGTTGCTGCCGGACAAGGGGAAACTGCGGCGCGCAGCCTATGATCGCTTGATTGCTAGGCGCGCAACCGGCACATGCTGTTGCAGCATACGACACGAAAGAACCGTTACCGATGAGCGCCGAGGGGGATAGCGCCGAAACCACGCCCGCAACATCCGGCAAGCCCGGCAGGCGTAAGCGCACAATGGGTTTTGCCGCGCAGGAACTGCGGCTGATTTCCGCGCTGGTGGTGCTGCTGTCGGTGGGGGTGTTCCTGGCCCTGCCCTTCGTGCTGTCGATCGGATCGGTAGTGTTCCTGCCGCTCGTCGCGGCGCTGATCCTCACCATCATCCTGTCGCCGCTGGCCGACAAGCTGGCGACCTGGCTGCCCAATTTCCTCGCCTCCTTTCTGGCGCTGCTGTTCTTCCTCGGCGTGCTGGCGCTGGCGCTGGCAGCGGTGCTGGCTCCTGCCATCAGCCTCTACGACGAGGTGCCGACCATGGCGCGGCAGGTGGCGCAGCACTTTTCCCACCTGCAGTCCACCTTCGCCTGGGTGGGTGATCTCAATGATCAGCTGGCGGCCATCATTGGCAAGGACGATGGCCCGCAGGTGGTGCTGGCCGGGCCGACCGTGCTCGAACAGCTGGCCTTCGCCACGCCCACCGTGCTGCTGGAAGTGCTGCTGACCTTCATGCTGGCATTCTTCATGATCGAGGCGCGGGTGCGGCTGCGCCACCGGCTGATGTTCGAACGCCAGCAGGTGGGTGCCATGCTGAAGGCCGCGCGCGCGCTGCGGGCGGTGCAGGACAGGGTGGCGGCCTATATCCTCACCGTCGCGGTGATCAACCTGGGCGTGGGCGTGATCGTGGCGCTGGGGGCCTGGCTGATGGGGCTGGATGCGCCGGTGATGTGGGGCGGGCTGGCTGCCCTGTTGAACTTCATCCCCTATGTCGGCCCGCTGCTGATGGTCGCCCTGCTCGGCCTGTTCGGCATCGGTTCGGCGGACACGCTGTTCGTCGGCACGATCCCGGCGCTGGCCTACCTGGGCCTGCACGCGGTGGAAGCCAACGTGATCACGCCATCGGTGCTGGGGGCGCGGTTCACGATGAACCCGGTGCTGATCCTGCTGGCGCTGGCCTATTTCGGCTGGATCTGGGGGGTGACCGGCGCATTGCTGTCGGTGCCGATCCTGCTGACGCTGACCGCGCTGGTGGACCAGCTGGGCCGCCCCAACGTGATCGGCTTCATGTTCGGGGAACCGCTGTTCGACACCAGCGTGTTCCATCTGGTCTCCGAAGACTAGAAAGGCCCGCCCTTGCGGGCGAGCCTTCCTGTTTCCAGCCGTGAAAGCCGGATCAGCCCGGATAGACCCAGGCGCTGCCGCGAGCGAGGTTGTCGGCGGCGAAGTCCCAGTTCAGGTGACCGTCCACCACCGCATCCAGATAGCTGGGGCGGGCGTTCTGGTGGTCGAGGTAATAGGCGTGTTCCCACA
>JAGREI010000229.1:12945-13232 GCA_020446625.1 Erythrobacter sp. | reverse complement strand
GAGGGCGCGCGCGGCGAGGGCGGCTACCTCACCAATTCCGAAGGCGAGCGGTTCATGGAACGCTATGCCCCTTCGGCCAAGGACCTGGCCAGCCGCGACGTGGTGAGCCGTTCGATGGCGCTGGAAATCCGCGAAGGGCGCGGCGTTGGTCCGAACAAGGACTACATCTACCTGCACCTCGACCACATTCCCGCCGAAACGCTGGCGCAGCGCCTGCCGGGGATCACCGAAAGCGGCAAGATCTTCGCCGGCGTCGACCTCACCCGCCAGCCGCTGCCGGTGGTGCC